>CAZSPC010000006.1:0-5930 GCA_964608745.1 uncultured Candidatus Saccharibacteria bacterium
TTTCCCTTAGCGGATACCCCGATGCAGAGCATCGGGGAATTGGTGATTAAAAAATTTTACAATTTTTTAATGCGCAGATTTACGCAGAACAAACGCGTATCAACGCAGAAAGGAAATTTTTAGCTTCGCTAAAAATTTCCTTCAAAAACTAGATTGAATTTTTAATTTATAATTTATAACATATTAATTAAAAAATCAGCAAAATTTATTATTTTACTGATTAGTTTTTCGTTAATTATAATAATATTTTTCTATTATTTCATTTTATCATCAAAAAAAACAAAAATATTATTAAAATTAAATAAATTGTGGTAAAAAAATATCCCCAATTACTTGTAAAACCTGTTTTTCCTGAAAAGAATATCATTTTTTCCTCCTAGGTTGTTTATTTATTTATTCTATAAACTTATATCTAGTAAACAGGTTATTATAAATAATTTATAAAATCAAGTAAGAAACTATCAACTACAAACTATTTTTGTTATTATTACAAAAATGAGTAAACACCTAGAACAACTCAATAAAAAACAAAAAGAGGCAGTTTTACAGAAAGATGGGCCTGTTTTAATTATTGCAGGAGCTGGAGCAGGGAAGACTAAGACTATCACTCATCGAATTTTAAACTTGATTCAAGAAGGAATTAATCCTTCGTCTATTTTAGCTGTTACATTTACCAATAAAGCAGCAAAAGAAATGAGAGAAAGAATAGAAAAAATGCTATCGGAAGATAAACAAATAAATTTTCCGGTGAGTGCAGAAAATATAGAAAATAAGCCATTTATTAGTACTTTTCACTCACTTGGAGTATATATTTTAAAAGAAAATGCTGGGAAAATTGGTTTAACTCGTTATTTTAATATTTATGATAGAAATGATTCAAAAAAAGCTATCAAAGAATCTGTTTTAAAAGCAAATTTAGATCCAAAACAGTTTGAGCCAGCTAAAATCTTATCTGTTATTTCGAAACAAAAAGGTAATTTTATAACTCATAAAAAATATTCGAAAAATGTCGGAAATGAATATTTTAAACAAGTAGTTTCTCAGGTTTGGAATAATTATGAAAAAATTCTTCAAAATGAAAAATCTCTAGATTTTGATGATTTACTCTTAAAACCAACTCTTTTATTAAAAGAAAATAAGAAAATTAGGGAAAAATATCAAAAACAATGGAAATATATTCATATTGATGAATATCAAGATACTAATAAAGTTCAATATGAAATGTCTAAATTATTAGTTGGTGAAAATAAAAACATTTGCGCCGTGGCCGATGGAGACCAGTGTATATACAATTGGAGAGGGGCAGATCACACAAATATTTTTAATTTTGAAAAGGATTTTAAAGATGTAAAAAATATTTTATTAGAACAAAATTATCGCTCAACCCAAACAATTTTAACAGCTGCTAATGATGTAATAAAGAAAAATAAAGTCCGAAAAGAAAAAAATCTTTTTACAAAAAATGAAGAGGGTGAAAAAATTAGTATTACTTCAAGTTATACTGAGAGACAAGAAGCTCAAAATGTAGTTGAAAATACCAAAAAACTTCTCGAAGGTGGGGTGTCAGCTAGTGAAATAGCTGTTTTGTATCGTGCTAACTTTCAATCTCGTGTTTTAGAAGAAGCTTTTTTAATGGAAAATGTACCTTATCAAGTTCTTGGAACAAAATTTTTTGAAAGAAAAGAAGTTAAAGATGTTATTTCTTTTATAAAAGCATCACTTAATCCCGAGAGTTTAATTGATGTTAAAAGGATTATAAATGTTCCACCAAAAGGGATAGGTAAAATAACTATTTTAAAGCTATTTTCAGGAAAAGAAAATGAACTTAGTCCTGCAATGCAATTAAAAGTAGATAAATTTAGAATATTATTGAAAAATATAGAAAAAAAATGTCAAAAAAATAAACCATCAGATATAATTAAATACATTTTGAAAGAATCTGGGTTAGAAAAAAAACTAAAAGAGGGAACAGAAGATGATCAAGAAAGACTTGCTAATATCGGTGAATTAATTACTTTATCAATGAAATATGATGGTATGGAATCACCTCGTGGAATTGAAAAATTATTAGAAGATGCTGCACTAGCTACCGACCAAGATGAAATAGATTCTAAAAAAGAGCAAAAAAATGCAGTTAAATTAATGACTGTACATGCTTCAAAAGGACTTGAATTTGATTATATTTTTATTACAGGACTTGAGGATACATTATTTCCAAGTAAAAGATTTGATCAAAAACAAACAGAATCACAAAAAGAAGAAGAAAGAAGGCTTTTTTATGTTGCTTTGACCCGTGCGAGAAAAAAATTATTCTTATCATACTCATCAGTTAGATCTATTTTTGGATCAAAACAAATGAATCCGCCATCAGAATTTATATTTGATATAGATGAAAATTTAGTAGAGGAAGAAATTAATGAAAATACAGAAAATATTGAAAAAGTTATTTATTTTGATGAATTCTAGAAAAATTTTTAATTTAAAATTTATAATTTTTAAACAATTTTTAATGTTTAAAACATTAAAACATTTTTAAATTTTGTCATTGTTTATAAATTCATAAATTATAAATTAAAAATTCTGTTTATATCTTGTTAATAACTATGTTAACAACTAATTGAATAAAATATAATAAATTATTAAAAATCAATAAAAATTAATATTATTAACTATATTTAAAATATTATTCATACTTTATTAACATCAGATAATCATAAAAATATCTATATTTATCAACAAATTAACAGTCTTATCCACATATCCACAGTTTATATATAATATAAATATTAAATATATAAATAATTATAATAACTTATATGTCTTTAAAATTTATTAAAAAGAAATCATTAGGACAAAATTTTCTTAAATCAAAAGGTATTTTAAATATTATTGTAAATTCAGCTAATATTAAACCAAATGATATTATTTTAGAAATTGGTCCAGGAAAAGGTGTTTTAACTGAGAAAATTCTTGAAAAAAATCCTAAAAAGTTAATTATTGTTGAAAAAGATGATAGATTAATAGATTTTTTAAATGAAAAATTTAAAAAACAAGTAAAAAATGGTCAGTTAGAGATAATTAATCAAGATATTTTAGATTTTGATATTAATTTAGAAGAAAAATATAAAATTATAGCTAATATACCCTATTATATTACTGGTCAAATTATTAGAAAATTTTTATCGACTAATAATCAACCACAACTAATGGTTTTAATGGTTCAAAAAGAAGTTGCTGAAAGAATTATTACAAAAGATAAAAAAGAAAGTATTTTATCAATGAGTGTAAAATTTTATGGTAAACCGGAATATATAAAAACAGTGAAAGCAAAATATTTTTCTCCTAAACCAAAAGTAGATTCGGCTATTTTATTAATAAATAATATTTCAAAAGATTTTTTTATAGATTTAAACGAAGAAAGGTGTTTTAAAATATTAAAAATAGGATTTTCTCATAAAAGAAAATTTGTTTTAAATAATCTAAAAAAATATTTACCAGAAATAGATTGGGAAAATATTTTTGAAAAAGAAAAAATAAATAAAAAATTACGTCCTGAGAATTTATCTAAAAATGATTGGAAAAAACTATTTCTAAATATTTAAATATTTAAATTTTTATTACTTTTTATCCACACAAAAAATAAGGTTATTTGATGTTTTTCTTGATATAATTTAAAAATGGAAAAAGACTGGTTTTCTTCTTTTTTAGAGAAATTACCGATTAAAAAAGAATGGCTTCCAAGTAAAAAACTTATTCTTATTTTTGGTGGAATAGGTTTTTTGTGGTTATCTTTTTCTATTGTTGTTTTTTTGAAAGATTATTTTTTTATATACAAAAATGAAAATGGTTCAATCACAGTAGGTACAATAAAAGAATTAAAAGAAAAAGACACTGATGGAGATGGACTTTTTGATTGGCAAGAAAATTTTTTAGGAACAGATATTAATAATAAAGACACTGATGGAGATGGTATTGAAGATGGAGAAGAAATTAATAAAAACAAACACCCTCTTATTGAAGGTCCTGATGATAATATAGTAAGTGAAGGAATAATTTATAAAAGTATTGTTTTGAATGATAGTGGTTTTGGGTTAGAAACAACAAATTTTATAAATGATTGGTTTGAAGGATATTTAGATCTTCAGGAGATAGGGAGTATAGATGAAGAAGAACAATTAAATTTAATTGATAATTTACTAAATAATGTATCTAATGAAAATTTAAAAAATAATTATAATAGAAATTATATTAATGATATAAATATTTTTGAAAATGAATCAAAAATAAAAGCTTTTTTATATAAAGAAAAATTATTAAAAATATTAGAAACAAGACCTGAAGATTTTGGTGATTATGATTTAAAAAATATAAATATAAATGAATTTATTAATGATTTTAAATCAGGTAACTTTACAAAATTTGAAGAAATTAAATTAATGTATAGAGCTTTTTATGGTCAACTAAGACAAGATTTAATAGATTTAAAGGTTCCTCAAAGTATAGCTCAAAATCAGATTAATTTAATAAATATATTAAACGAAATTATTGAAATGATAGATAATGTTGAGTATGACCCTATTAAAGCAATAGCAAGTGTTAATAGATATTTTGATTTAGTCAAAAATTTTCAAGAAGAAATTAATAATATAGTTATTTATTTGAATAAGTTTGGTGTATATGAATAATTTTTTTAAAAAAATAATATTTTTTATTTTGTTTTTAGGTTTTTTATTCAATCCTTTAAAAACAGAAGCAACCTGGATTGCGGAGGATGCTATTAATTCTGCAAACTTAGCAGAAAATACAGCAACAGCAATTTCTAGCGGAACATCAGCTGCTTCGAATTATGCATTGAAGTATAAAGAATTGGTAGGAGATGCTTTGGTTTATCTTTTAAATCAAACATTAATGGAAGAATTATCTAATGAAACAATTCTTTCTATAAACACAGGAGGGGAAGATGGAAACACTACATATATTACAAATGTAGATAAATATTTATCTAAAAAAATGGATGCTACTGCTTCTAACTTCTTAGATAGTGCCTTTAAAGACATTGAAGCATCTTTCAGAAGTGATGTACAAAAAGCTTTGTTAAATTCTTATAAAAATTCTCTTAAAAACATAAATAATCCAAAAAGTACTATTACTAATTTAGATAAAACGATAAGTGATATGGGTAATAATTGGAGTTGGATAACTTTTCTAGAAATAATGACCAATCCATATAATAATCCATTTGGTACTTACTTAGAAACATCAGATAGTTTAGCTAAAAATGTTGAAGCAACAAAACAAGATAAAAAAGATGATATTAATAGAGGAGATGGTTTTGCAAGTGCACAAGAGTGTGAAGAGGTTTCAGTTGAAGGAGGTGATTATGATGTAGATTATGGTGGTTTTTATACAACAGAAACCATCTGTAAAACAACTACGCCAGGAATAACTTTTTCAGCTACATTGAATAGTATTCTTGACCTAGGAAACAAAGCTATTGCGCAGGTTGATGAAATACAAGAAATTGTTAGTACAATTATTACACGATTAATGACTGAATCTATAAATAACGGTATTAGAGGGTTAACAGAAACGAGTAGTGACGGAACAAATTATTTTACCAATAAAGATAATAAAAAAGAAAACACACCAAAAGTTATTGCAGAAAAAATCATAGAAGCATTAAAACAAGAAAAAGAATATATAGCATATAAAAAAGTAAGTCTAAAATTAGTTGAGGTAATATCTAAAGCGTTAGAAGAATTAGAAAGTTGTGCTGACTGGACAAAAGAATGGGCAGAAGAAAAACAAGAAGATCTTGGTATTGAAGATTGTAACGCTACAACCACTAGTGTTACAGCAGTGTTTATTGATTCTATTTGGGAAGATAACGATAATGATTCTGAATACTCATATGAACATGAATATGAATA
>CAZSPC010000006.1:6030-46917 GCA_964608745.1 uncultured Candidatus Saccharibacteria bacterium
ATATGAACATGAATATGAATACGGAGAAACAGGAGTTGTTGATGGTGGGATGGTAAAATCAGTTCAAAAAATTAAATATAGTTCAGATCTAACTCCTGCTATGATTAATTCTTATTCTCCTAGCCCAAACTCTGTAATATCATCCAGTGTTTATTCTGATAATTATGACTGGAAAGCTTTTGATAATGTAGTGATTGAGGATACGGGAGGTTGGGTTGCTTCAAACCCATCTGCATCGATAACATTTGATTTTGGGATTAATAATAGTAAGATTGTTAATAGGTATTCTATAAAAGCATGGCGGGATCTTGGTGGTGAATTTGTTGATTCTACCCCAAAAGACTGGATATTTAGAGGAAGTAATGACAATATAGTATGGAAAACCCTTGACAGAAGAGTAGGTCAGGTAGATTGGAGTGGTGATGAAAAGAAGTATTATATATCTCCAAACAAAACATCTTATCGTTACTATAAATTAGATGTTTATTCCAATAACGGAAACCAAAACTACACCGCTATTCAAGAAATAGAAATGATGGAGTTTGTAGATTATTACAAAGGACTTCCTCTGGAAGAAGTTGGTTATATAACAAAACTAAAAGATTTAAAAAATTCTGTGGTTAAAGATATAAACTTTGCTTCTTTGAATGTTGTAGGAATTACAAGTGAATATGGGAGGTTGTTTGCACAAACTAACAAGAGTTATGTTTCTGATGTTGATTTTGATTCTGTAAATTTTGTTGGTATCAAGAATAATAAAGATAATATTTTATTAACAGAAACATATAGTATAAGTACTTCTGATAATACTACATCAAGTACTACTACATCAACCACTTCTAGTAGTTCATCGAGTTCAAGCTCGGATTCACAATGTGTTGATGGTAAAAAAAATAAAACAAAAGAAAAGTTAGAGAAAGAAATAAAAGAATCAGAAAAAAATATAGAAAAACTAGAAGATCTACTTGCTGATTTAGCAAGCACAACACCTACTTACGAAAATCTAAAAGAAATAACTTCAGAATATTCAAAAATTAAAAAACAAGGAGAACATGGGGTTGATCAAGCAAAGGGAGAGGTTAGAAAATACAAAAATATGTTTAAAGAAGTTGCCGAAAGAGCTAATCATTGCTGGTCTCCTTCTATAGAAGATCTTATTGAAATTATTATGGATATTATTGATTCTGACATATTTAGTCTTTTAGGTTTGGATATTGATACCGGAGATCTTTACGGAGATGGTAATAAACCAACGACAACTCCTGGTAAATATGGATCTTCAGGAACTGATACCGGTTTTCACCACTATAACCCAGATGGTTCTGAAGAGAACGTACCTTTTGCTGTTATGGTATTTTGTCCAAACTCTCCAAAATATGATTATTGTGATAATGGTTTTAAATTTAGTGGTTATGAAACCGGCGGGAGACCTGTTGTTAGAAGAGGTATTTATAAGGAGTCTGGTCAATTAACTTTGACATGTGTAAAGTTTGGACAAAGTTATAGTTTTGATTTAGGTGATAGAAAGACTTGGGCCAATGGTACTTGTGAAGACCCTGTCGAAGAGGAAGGTGAAGAAGAGGAGGAGGAGGAAGAAGAGGAAGACAATAAAATAGAGATAGATGATACTCTTAAAGAAGAGCATAGTAATGACGAAACACCTGCTATGACCAGTGCGACTTCACCTACACCACATAATGTCGTTGCTACAAATGAACACCCACTATTCCCAGGATGGAAAGCATTTGATCATATTTCAAAAGGAGATATGAATGGATGGGTAGCTACAAGTACATTCTCTTCTATTACATTTGATTTTGGTACTGGAAGTCAAAACCAAAAAATTATTACAAAGTATTCTATTCAAGCTTGGTGGAGTTTAAGTGGAATATTTAATAGATCAACACCAAAAGATTGGACATTTGAAGGAAGTAATAATAATAACGACTGGACTATTTTAAGCACTAATAAGAATGAAGTAGGTTGGTTTGCTGGTGAAAAACAGGAATATAAAGCATACAATAATTTACCTTTCCGATATTATAAGTTGAAAATAACTGATAATAATGGAAACCCGGATTATACTGCAATCCAAGAGATAAAAATGTTTACTGATAGTAAAGAAGAGTAGTTAAATAGACTTTGTTGTTTTAATAATTCACAGATGAGCCGTTAAAATCAGTTTAATTTAAAATAGCTCAACAGAGCCAAATTCAATGGCTCACGAGTGAGCCGTTGAATTTTTGTGAAAATTTTTACTAAAATCTTAATATTGTTAGTTATAACAACGGCTGTTTTAGGCCCGTTTGGCTTTGGTAGTTTTCCTGAAGTAAAAAAAGTTTTTTCATCCAACTGTGATGAAGACGAAGTTTGGTGTGAGTATGGAATAAATAATGGTTCATGTGTTAAAGATCATTTAACATGTAGTAGAATGAGGGGGGAAACTAATGAAGAAGGTAGGGTAGAGCCAAACGAGATTTTAAAAGAATTTGGAATAAACTGCCGTCTTCTTCCTTGGCCAACACTTTCAGACTGTCTCGCAGAAGGAACCTTTCATTTAAGTTCATTATCATCTGTGGTTTTAACAGCATCAGGTAATATTTTCAATTTCTTTACTCACTTTTCAATGAGGAAAGATGTTATTGATCAGAAATTTGTAACAGATTCATGGAAGGTTATGAGAGATTTGGCGAATATGATGTTTATTCTTTTGATGGTTGTGATTGCTATATCTATTATTCTTGATATGGGAACTTTTGCTAATAAACAATTAGTAGTAGGGGTTATTATTGCCGCTCTAGCAGTTAATTTTAGTTTATTTGTTTCAAAAGTTGTTATAGATGCTGGTAATATTATTGCTCTTGGTTTTTATGATGCAGTTTCAGCAGAAACACACCCAAATGATACAAAAATCGCAGAAACTAATAAATCAGGTGATGGTATTGAAATTTCCAAAAATGATTTATCTGGTTCTTTTGTAGCTGTTTTTAGTCCAGTGGAAATAATTGATGGGGATACCTTTAAAAAAGCTATTACAAATATAAAAAGTGAAAGACAAAAAAAATATGTCTTTACTTTTACAATGTTACTCTTGTTGGCTACTGCTTTATATGCTTCTTATATTTTCTTTCTTGCTGGTTTTCTGTTTGCGTCTAGGGTAGGTATGTTGTGGGTTTTAATGATTGTCTCTCCTTTAGCTGTTGTGTTAAGGGCTGTTCCTGGAAAAGGTAGTGGTTATTTTGATAAGTGGTGGGGGGAGTTAATTTCAAAATCTTTTGGCATAGTTCCTTTTATGTTTATGATGTGGTTGATGGCGGTTATAATTAACAAAGGATTGTTTACATCAAATATTTTTAGTTTTAATGCGAGTAGTATTACGGATGGTATTGTGGGTTGGATGTCTGTCTTAATAGAAATGGGAATTAAATTTGTTGTTGTTATTACATTGTTACAGATAGCAATGAAACTAACAAAAGCTGTTTATAATGATGGAGGTCTTGGTGATAAGGCGTTTGGTTTTGTTAAGAAAGTTGGCCTTGGTGTTGCTACTGGAGGAGGTGCTGTTCTTGCTAAGAATACCGTTAGTAGGTTGGGTGGTAAGGCTGTAAAAGCTATGGAAAATAGAGGTGTTGGAACAGGTAGGGTTGGACGACTTGCTTTGAAAGGGGCTAGAAATATTGAAAATGCAAAATATGGTTCTAAGGAAAGTTTGAAAGAAAAAGATGCTAGGATTGCTGCAGATAGAATGAAGGAAATGAAAGGTATAAAAAATATTAAAGATGCCCAAGGAAATATTATTGTTGATAGACAGCAACAATTCCGTGATACTATGTTGAAAGGAAAACCTTCATTAATTGCTTTCATGACTGGTCAGAGAGCTGGTGAAAAAGCTTTTGTAGAAGGTTATAATAAAATTGAAGTATTAAAAACCGAATTGAATAGTTCAAAAAATATTCTAGATAGATCAAGAGACCAATTAAAGAAAGCAAAGAAAAGAAATGATAACAACCCTGGATCCGTCACACCTGCTGCTATGGATGCATTAAGGAGTCGTGTTAACACAGAGGAAGAAAAAATAAATAGTTTGAAGGAGAACTTAAAGAAAACACAAGAAAAATTTAAACCTAAGAAAAAATAATTAAATAATAATTATGGACTATACAGTGTCACAAATTGAAAAAAGATATAACCAACTCTTTAAAGATATAAAAGAGATGATTTCTTCATCTGAAACAACTCAGGAAATTTTTAATATTGGTTCTCGGGCAAAATTACATATTGATCAAAGGGGAGAGTTGGCTGATGAAACCGGTTTATTAATGCTTGGTCTAACCAAACCAAATGAGTATGTAGGTAATCTAAAAAAGAGGTTAGGTATTTCTCAACTTCTTGCTGAACAAATTGCTAAAGAAATAAACGAAAAAGTTTTGTATAAAATAAGAGATTCTGTAAAAGAAATGAGTCGGGTGGAAATGCCGGAAGAGGAAATTAAAGATTTACAAGAAGAACTGAAAGAAGAAGGGTTGGTTTTGGATAATACGAAAATAGATTCTAATTTGGATAGAAAAAGAATGTTGAGTGAGATTGAAGATCCTGAAAAAATTAATAAAAGAGTTGAAAAAGAAGAGTTTAAAGAAGTTGAAGACAAGCAGTCTAAGGTGAGTGTACAAGATATCAAACCTTCGATTGAACAAGAAAAAAAACCAGCAATCTATAATCAGTTATCAGTACAACCTGTTGAAGCAGAAACAATCCAACAAAATAAAGAAGATTCTAATTCTGTTTTACAAGATGAGCAAGAAAAATCAGAAAAATTATCAGGACCGATAAATTTTGTTCAAGACAAATTAAAAAAACCAGATAGTAATCCTATGAAAGAAAGAAATGTTACAGAAGAAGGGGTGGTTGTTGTGGAAAAAAAGGAAAAACCGACAATTGATCCTTATAGAGAGCCGATTGAATAAAATCAAAGATTTTATTCTCAAATTTTGAATTTTTAATTTCGAATTTCGATTCAATATCGAATTTTAGAAAAAATAAATTTCGAAATTAAAACATTAATTCATTAAAAATTTAATCAAAATTAGAAATTAAAAATTCGAAATTATTTTTAATTTCTCCAAAAATTAAAAAATATGGCTACCAAATCATCTCCAACTCAAAATTTCGTACCAGTGAAAGAAATTCGCGATGGGGTTGTTCTGCTTAAAGATGGTTCTTTAAGAGCTTTGGTTATGGTTTCCTCAATAAACTTTTCACTGAAATCTGTTGATGAACAAGAAGCAACTATTGCTGAGTTTCAAAATTTCTTAAACTCTCTTGATTTTTCGACTCAAATTTTTATTCAATCGAGAAAGTTAGATATTCGTCCGTATATCGCAATGATGGAAGCAAGAAAAAAAGAGCAGATAAACGATTTGATCAAAATTCAAACAAGAGAGTATATCGAATTTATCAAAAATTTTACTGATAATGTAAACATAATGTCCAAAAACTTTTTTGTTGTGGTTTCTTATATGCCAGCTATGACCCAAGGAAAAAAAATTCCAATTCCAGGGATTGGAAAGAAAAAAGAGGGAGATGTAGAAAAAAAATCAGATTCTTTTGAAGAAAATAGATTGCAATTAGAACAAAGAATTGATGTGGTTGATCAAGGTCTTACAAGGATTGGACTAAGAACTGCTAGATTAGGTACAGAAGAGACTATTGAGTTGTTGTATAAAATATTTAATCCAGGAGAGTCAGAGAAACCTTTACAAATCGTTTAAAAAACGATTTGTAATTCCTAATTTCTAATATCTAATTCCTAATAAAAATTCAAATGTCAAAAAATGAAAAAGAAGTAATTTATGATTTAGAAGAACGAACAGCTAAGTTTGCAGAAAGTATCATTGAGTTTTGTAAAAAAATCCCAAAAAACGATCTAACAGTATCCATTATTAAGCAAATAATAAAAGCTGGAACGAGCGTAGGTGCTAATTATTGTGAAGCAGATTGTGCAGAATCAAGAAAAGATTTTGAACACAAAATTGGTATTTGTAAAAAAGAATCAAAGGAAGCAAAGTATTGGATGAGAATAGTAGTAAAAGCTGTACCAGAATTAAAAAAAGAAGCGAAGGTGTTATGGAAAGAGGCTCACGAATTACAATTAATATTTATAACAATAGTGAAAAATTCAAGGAAAAATAAACTAAAAAATAAAACTTTTTAATTAAACATTTGAATTTTTATTAGAAATTAGATATTGGAAATTAGAAATTATTATGCGTTTTCATGTTCCACAATTTATCGAAGTAGAGGATAAGGTTTTTGGTCCTCTAACCATCAAACAGTTTATTTATCTTGCTGGTGGGGGAGGTGCTTGTTTTGCTGTTTTTAATTATTTACCAAAACCAATCGCGTTTTTAATAATTCCTTTATTAGCTGCTTTGTCAGTTGCGCTTGCTTTTTATAAACCAAACAATAGATCTTTTGTTAAAGCTCTTGAAGCAGGATTTGAATATCTAAGAAAAAATAAATTATATGTGTGGCAAAAGATTCAAAAAAAGAAACAATCACAAGAAGAGAATAAAAAAGAGAAAGATCATCTGGCGGAGTTAAATGTTCCTAGGTTATCTGACAGTAAATTATCTGATTTAAGTTGGAGCTTGGATATTAAGGAGAGGTTGGAAGATAATATGAATAATAACTGAAGTTATTATTAATAAATTTATAATTTTGTAATTTTATAAATAAATATAAAATCTTAAATTATAAATTATTATGAAATATGATTTAGAAGAAAGGTCAGCTAAATTTGGAGAAAATATAATTGTTCTAATAAAAAAAATACCGAAAAACAATATCAATGATGTTTTAATAAAACAAGTCATTCGTTCAGGAACAAGTATTGGGGCTAATTATATGGAAGTTAATCAAGCGAGTAGTAAAAAGGATTTTAGAAATAAGATTAAAATAGCAGTAAAAGAATCAAACGAAACAAAACATTGGTTAAGGATGTTGGCAAAAGCAGATAAGCAAAATAAACAAGAATGTCAAAGATTATGGAAAGAGACTCATGAACTTACATTAATTTTAGCAAAAATTGCCAGAAATACAGATTCTAAAAATTAAAATTTAGGATTTATTTATAAAATTACAAAATTATAAAATTAAAAATTTGTAATATAATATTAGTTATGGGAATAGCAGACCAAATAAAAAAAACATTAGGAATCAAAAACAAAGAGGGTGTCGAAATCACCCCAACTCTACCACAGGATATTTACGAAACTGGTGTTTTAGAGTTACAAGATATTATTGCTCCGTCTGCTCTAAAAATCGCCCCAAAAGAAGTTAATCTTGGGGATAAAGTTTTAAGAACTTTCTTTGTTATTTCTTATCCGAGTTTTTTAACAGAAAACTGGTTTTCTCCAATTATTAATTTAGATAAGGAGTTTGATATTTCTATTTTTATTCATCCAATTGAGACAGCGAGAATTTTACGAAGATTCCAAAAAAAGGTGGCAGAGGTACAAAGTCAAATTATGTCTCGTGAACAAAAAGGTATGGTTAGAGATCCGAGCTTGGATGCTTCTTATCGTAATTTAGAGGAATTAAGAGATAGGCTCCAACAAGCCCAAGAAAGAATTTTTAATGTTGGTATTTATATTTCTATTTATGGTAGTAGCACTAAAGAGTTAGATAAAGTAGAAACAGAAATAAGATCTATTTTCGAATCGAAACTTATTTATGTTCGCCCAACCCTTTTTCAACAAGAACAAGGTTTTAGGTCAGTCTTACCATTAGGAGATGATAAATTGCAAGTACATACAAAATTAAATTCTTCTCCACTTTCAAGTGTTTTTCCGTTCGTTTCTTTTGACCTTACATCCGATAAAGGAATTCTTTATGGAATAAACAGGCATAATTCAAGTTTGATTTTGTTTGATAGGTTTTCTTTGGCTAATTACAACTCTGTAACCTTTGCCAAGTCAGGAGCAGGAAAGTCTTATGCTGTTAAGTTAGAAATCCTCAGATCTTTAATGTTTGATACTGATATTTTTGTAATTGACCCAGAAAGAGAGTTTGAATATCTTGCTGAGGCGATGGGGGGTAGGTATTTCAATATTTCACTTTCATCAGAACACCATATTAACCCGTTTGATCTTCCACCTGCCAGAGAAGATGAAACATCTGCTAATGTTTTGAGGTCTCATATTGTCAGTCTTGTTGGGCTTTTCAGAATTATGCTTGGTGGTTTGACTCCGGAAGAAGACGCTATTATTGATAAGGCTATTACAGAGACATATGCTTTGAAAGATATTACTGTTGATTCTAATTTTGATAATGTAGAGCCACCTTTGTTGTCGGACTTTGAACTTGTTTTGACAGGAATGGAAGGGGCAGAATCTTTGGTTCAAAGAATTTCAAAGTATACAAAAGGAACTTGGTCTGGTTTTGTGAATAAGCCAACTAATGTTGATATCAATAATAAATTTGTTGTCTTTTCTATTCGTGATATGGAGGATGAGTTAAGACCAGTGGCGATGTATATTATTACACATTATATTTGGTCAGCTGTTAGAAAAGAATTAAAGAAAAGATTGCTGGTGGTAGATGAGGCATGGCAAATGATGAAGTCAGAAGATGCCGCTTCTTTCTTGTTTGGTATGGCGAAAAGGGGTAGGAAATATTATCTTGGACTTGCAACAATTACTCAGGATGTTAATGACTTCTTGCGCTCACCGTATGGTTTACCGATTATTACCAACTCATCAATTCAATTACTTTTGAAACAATCTCCTACAACTATCGATTTGATTCAACAAACATTTAACTTAACAGACGAAGAAAAATATTTGTTGTTGGAGTCAGCTGTTGGAGAGGGAATTTTCTTTGCTGGTGTTAAGCACGTTGCGATAAAAATTATTGCATCATATACAGAAGATCAAATCATTACATCCGATCCATCACAAATTTTAGCAATTAAAGAAGCCAAGAAAGAAATTGGTTCTTTATAATTTGAAAGTATAAGTAATTAAGATGTTTAATTTAATAAAAAAAGAAATAGTGATCTTTGTGGTAATAATATCTTTTTGTTTACCGTTTTTTTCATCTGCTTTCGCAATAAAAGATGAACATATAACTATAAAAACAAAACCTTCTTACCCTAATGCCAATCAGTTTGTTACAGTTAGTGTTGGTAGTCATATAACTGATCTGGGAGATGCAGAAATACTATGGTTTTTGAATGGGCTTCTACAAAAAAAAGGTGTTGGTGAGACCAGCTTTACCTTTGAGACAGGTGATCTTGGAGAGACATCTAATATTATAGCCCAGATTACATCTCCTCATTTTAGTCCAATCGAAAAGACTATTAATATTAGACCAGCAGAGGTGGATTTGTTCTGGGAGGCTGATTCTTATACCCCACCTTTCTATAAAGGAAAAGCTCTTAGATCTTATGGTTCAGGTTTAAAAGTAGTTGCTGTACCAAGTTTTATTGACGATAATGGAGGATTAATTGATCATAAAAAGCTCAGTTATAGGTGGGAGTTAGAAGGTTTTGTTTTGGGCAGTAGATCTGGTAAAGGAAAGAACACTATTTATCTTAGTGGTGAGGAGGTTTTGATGCAGGATTTGTTAGTTCTTGAAGTTTATTCTATAGATAACAGAATAAAAGCGAAGAGAGGAATTACTTTAGCAGATTATGATCCAAAAATTATTTTTTATGAAGAGGATCCTCTATTAGGAACAAACTATGATCATGCAATTACAGGTGACTTTAATTTAAGTCGAGATGAAATTGTTGTGAGAGCAATTCCTTATTTCTTTTCAACTTTTGATGTTTTGGGCGGTGGGTTAGAATATAATTGGAGCTTAAACAATGAACGATTAAATGATTTCAAAGATAGTGTTATTACTCTTAGACAAGGAGGCGATGAGGGAGGAGTAGCTTCTCTGTATTTACAAATAGAGAATATTTATAAGATATTACAATCAACCAGCGATGGTTTTAATATTAATTTTACTAGGAGTCAGAAAAAACTTTTTGAGTAGATGTATTTAGAAATATTTTTTGAAAATTTGAATTTACTTAATTAAAATGTAGTTAAATTTTTAATTTTATAATTTTGTAATTTTTAAATAAATCTAAAATTTTAATTTTTAAAAATTGTTTTAGATTTATAATTTAAAATTTATTTATAAAATTTAAAAATTATTTATATATTAATATGTTTAACAAAAATAAAATAAAAAAAATAATAGCGTTTGCTCTGCCATTAAGTATTTTGTTTTTCGTGGTTACTTTTGCTTTCGCAGAAACAAAATATGCTGTACTGGAAACATTAGGAGGGAATATTAAAGATGAAGCAACTTTTAGTGAATATATATCAGGTTTATTTAAATTATCTATGGGGCTGGCAGTCGTTTTGGCTGTTTTTCAAATCAGTTATGGCGGTTTTCTTTATATTACATCTGATTCTTTCACCCAAACATCATTAGGTAGAAAAAAAGTTCAGGCGGCGGTGACAGGTCTTCTTATTCTTCTTACTTCATACCTTCTTTTAAATACAATTAATCCTGATTTAGTGAATTTGAATTTTGAAATTCCAGAGGCCAAGGTAAAAACAGAATCTAGTTCAGGGGGGGGGTGATAGTTCTAGTTCTAGTTCTGGAAGTGATACTTCTTCCACATATTCTAGTTATAAATATATCGATAGTGAGGGAACTACACATTCTGGAAGTTTAACCGAAACATCAGACGGTAGGGTTTTGGGGGAAACTAGAGAAACAACAGCGGAGAGACCTATGACAGAAGAGGAAAAACAGGAAGAGGCAAAATTACAAAAGGAAGATGAGGAATATTGGGATAAGTACCACGGTTTTCGTTAATAAAAATAAGGAAGTATATTATTTTAATTTAAGTTATGTCAAAAAACCAAAAAATTATAATTGCTTTGATAACGGTTTTTGTAATCGTGGTGATGTTTTCTGTATGGTGGTTTTACCAACTTTCCCAAGATGGTGAAAAAACCAAAAGTCTTGAAAGTTTTGTTGATACCTATATTTTTGGTAGTCCAAGTGGTTCTGATGATGGGGGTATTTTTGGAAGACGGGGAGATGATCTTGGAGATGGAGAGGACGAATTAGCTAAATTAAGAAAAATTACATCTGTTCCGGTTGCTGGATTTATTTCTTACACAGATGATAGAGGTGATACGATTGTTCGTTATATTGAAAAAGCAACTGGTCATATATATGAAGCTTATATGGATTCTACAACAGTTGAAAGACTTTCTAATACAACAATTCCAAAAATTCAAAATACTGTTTGGGTTGATAAAGATAATCTTATTCTTCAATATTTAGATGGGGAAGTTGTAAAAAGTTTTTATGGAAATATTGTTGTCCCAGAAGAGGAGGGAATAAAAGTAGTTGGGAAAACAGAAGGTGTCTTTCTTTGGGATGATGTTTTAGGAATTGTTGCAAGTGGTGATAAAATTATGTATTTTTTGGAAAATACAGATGGGTCAAGATTTTTTCAATCTGACTTAGATGGAGAAAATTCTACCGTCTTATTTGATACTCCATTAACAGAATGGTTGATGCAAAAACCAAGTAATGATATTTTGTCTATTACCTCAAAACCTTCTGCTACTGTTTCTGGTTATGTTTATTTAGTTGATAAAAATATTGGAAAACTAGAAAAAATTTTAGATAGAACCATGGGGCTTACTACGTTGGTGAGCAATAATGCTAAAGCAGTTATTTTCTCTCGAAGCCGAACAGGTGGCTTTGATCTTAACTTGCATAGTATCGAAGGTAATGAAACTAGTCGTTTAGATATAAATACATTGCCCGAAAAATGTGTTTGGAATAACGAGGATATTTATATTTATTGTGGGGTACCAAATGAAATAGAAACTGGTTTTTACCCTGATATTTGGTATCAAGGCCTTACTTCTTTCTCAGATAATATTGTTAAATTAGATACACGAGATGGTGAGTTAAAAGTGATTGCATCACCGTCATTATTAACTCGAGAGGAGATTGATTTAATTAAATTAGAGTTAGGACCAAAAGAAGAAAATCTATTTTTCATAAATAAAAAAGATTCATCCCTTTGGGTTTTGGAATTGATGGAAGATAAGATTGAGGAAGAAAGTATTAATGTGTCTACCACAACAGCAACAACTACGAATGACAATTGACCTGTGACCATTGACTTTTGACAAACATTTAAAAACGAGCTGGGCGAAGCCCAGCTCGTTTGTTGTTAATAGTTAAACGTCAATAGTCAAATGTTTAGAGCTATGTTATCATAGCTCTATATGTTTTCAAAAATTTTTCACACATTATTTTACGATCCTATTTATAACGGGTTGATTTTTTTAGTTTCTAATTTTTCTTGGATGGATTTAGGGATGGCGGTTATTTGTATTACAATAATTGTTAAACTAATTCTTTTTCCACTTACAAAAAGTTCAATCAAAACACAAATTAAAGTAAAAGAAGTTGAGCCAGAGGTAAATCGTTTAAAAAAAGAATATGAAGATGATCGAGAAACACAAGCCAGAAAGATAATGGAGTTGTATAAAGAAAATGAGATTAACCCTTTTGCAAGCTTCCTTACCTTACTTATTCAACTACCTATTTTGTTTGCCCTTTATTTTGTTTTTGTTAAGGGGGGGTTGCCAACCGTTGATGTAGATATTTTGTATTCTTTTATTCAGGCACCGGATGTAATAGATAAAACAACATTTCTAGGTTTTATTGATATTACCCAAAAAAGTTTTATCTTAGCTGTGCTGGCTGGAGTTTCTCAATTTTTCCAAATTCGCCTTGTGATGCCTGAAATAAAACCAAAGAAAACAGGAACGAATGATTTCAAGGAAGACTTAATCAGGAATATGCAATTACAAATGAAATATGTATTACCTGTATTTATTTTCTTTATTGCTTATAGTTTTATATCAGCTCTTGCATTATATTGGGTTACAAGTAATATATTTATGATTGGTCAGGAATTATATATTCGAAAAAACATTCGGCCAGTAGAAAAAGATGACTAAGATAGAAGAAACAAAAAAAATATTAGAAGATTTTCTTACAAAACTAAGCGTTGATTTTGGAGATATTAGCGTTGATGATGATAACAACGGAAATTATCGTTTAGCCGTACAGTCAGAGGACTCTCAAATTTTAATTGGTAGTGCGGGAAAAAATATTAGAGCATTAAACTATCTTTTTAAACAAATTATCTATAAGAAAAATAGCGATAATAAAGAGAGATTAAAATTTTTTGTAGATATAAATGATTATCAAACACAAAATATTGAAAGAATGAAAAGAGGTGCTCTGGATATGGCCGAAAAAGCAATTGTTTTTAGAAGAGATATTGAAATGGAACCAACCACATCTTTTGAAAGGATGATCGTCCACTCAGCTTTGGCAGACAATGATAAAATAGAGACCGAGTCGACGGGGTTTGGGAGAGATAGGCGACTTATTATTAAGTTTAAAGGCAACAAGGTAGACTACTAATATAAATTTCAAATCAATTTTAATTATCAGAATATAAACAACGAAAAGCTATAAAGCAGTTTTTCGTTGTTTGGGTTTACTGCTTTATTTTACATTCAACCTGCTTTATATACTCTTACCAATCTTGAATTATAAAATAAGAAATTTTGAGAACAAAGGTTTTCGGGTGAGGCTAGGCTTTTAGCCCATAGGGCCAGCCTTGCCTCTAACCGAAAATCTTTGTTCCAAAATTTCTTATTGTACTCTAAATTACAAAACTATCTTCGTCACGAGAATTTTCTGAAGTTTTTAGATTTGTTTATTAAAATTCAAGCACTAGCAGTAGCTAATGTGCAGAATTTTTAGAAACAAAGATGAAAATTTCAGGAAATTCGTAGTAGAAGAGAGTTTTGTAATTTAGAGTATATTACGGAAAACATTTCTGGGCACGAGGATACTTCGCCGTATCATCAGGTACCGTAACTGATGAAATGATTATGGAATATATTGAAAAACAAGATGAAGACCAAAACAAAAGAGGAGATAGCTTTACCATACACGGGTGTATAACAGAAGGCTTTTAAACTACTCTTCAACCTATCGCCTTTAGGCGATAGTGGTTGAGTTTGTAATTTAAGTTACCAAATAAATTGCGATAGCAATTTATTTGGTAAGTTGATACAATGTATAATCATGGGAAGAAATATATGTTTAACAAAAAAGGAAAAAGAATTTCTCGTTAACGCTAAGCCGGCGGAAGAAATGAAAAAAGGAGATTTGGGCAAAGAAGTATTAAAGGGTATTGCTTTAGGTGGTGCTGTTGCCACTATGTTTGTTTTACCGGGTATGAGCATTGCTTATAAATGGGTAGATGATCTCCATAAGAATCACAAGAGAAAACTTAGATATAGCCTGAAAAGATTACTTGAATGTGGTTATGTTCGAGAAGATGAGTTAGATAAATTTGTAATTACTCCAAAGGGTATTTTAAAATTAAATGAATATAGAATAGAAGATCTAACTATTCCCAAGCTACAAAAATGGGATAATATGTGGAGAATAGTAAGTTTTGATATACCAGAAAGTAAGAAAATAGCTAGAATGGCGCTTAATAAAAAACTGAAAGCATTAGGATTTCTAACCCTTCAAAAATCAGTTTTTGTATACCCCCACCCTTGTGAAAAAGAATTTACACAGATAGGAGAATTCTTTGGAGTAAAAGACCACATCGTTTTTATAAAAGCAAATAAGATTAGTAATGAAGCCGAGCTAAAAGAAAAGTTTATAAAAAGTAAAATTTTGTAAAAGTTTCTTAAATTCTATTCTAATAGAGCTTGTGAACCAATACCAAATAAATTGCTATCGCAATTTATTTGGTATTGGTTAAAATATAATAACTGTTAAGGTTAAATAATTTTTGTTTTTCTTAAAATCTTCTCTATCTCTTTTTTGTATTTATCAAAACTAAGTTTTTCTGCTCCTTTTTTTAAAACAAAAATACAAATAATCGGTTGTTTAATATTAGGAAATAGCTCTCTTATAATCTCATAACCTCTTCTTTTTAACAAATTTCTCTGAGATGCTTTCGGAGCTATTTTTTTTGACACAGCAAAAGCAAACTGATTTTCTTCTTCATCCTTTTTCAAAATCTTAATACCCAAAAGATCGGAATGATAATTTTTCCCCTTCTCAAATACTTCTTTAAAAAGCTTTTTATTGATTCTATTTTTTTTTGCTAACATGATTGGGTATTTAAACAATTAAATATTCAAATTTTTAAATTCTATCTTAATGTTATAATAATAACAATGGAAAATTTAGAAAACAAATTAAATACCCCTCAAGAAGAACTTGATTTTTTAAACCAACAATCAAATTTTGAACATGCGAATGAGTATTTTAAAAATGGTTTAGAAAAAGAATCATCAATGGATGACAAAATTTCTGAGCAAATTGAAAAATATAAAAGAATTGAGCCAGAAAAAGTTATTTCAAAAGACTTAAAAATACCAGAAAAAGATGTTGATGCTCTTGTACTTAATCTCGCACCCGAAAAGCATGATCATATAATGGAATGGTTACTTGGCGTACTAGAAGAAAAAGGTATTAAAAATTCGTTGAGGGTTGTCGCAAAAATAAATAATCCTCATATCGAGGATGATTTTCACCGACTACTAATCCAATATATTAAAGGTGGAAACATCAAAAGACTTCCTGAATCATTGAGATATGTTTCCGATGAGCTTAAAATGACTTTGTTTGAAATTCATTTACCAGAATTTGATACCGAAGGTGAAAAAAAAGATCTTTCTTCTGTGGTTGCCCCGATGGAACAATTATATTCAGGTATGACCGCCCTGTCTTTAGAAAAAGATGATCATTTTACAATTGAAATAGCAGTAAATAATCACAGCAACGATTTGATTATGTATGTGGCTGTGCCGGACGAAAAAGTTGATTTGTTTAAAAAACAATTTTTGGCAATTTTTCCAAAAGCAGTAGTAAACGAAGCCAACAATGATTTTAATGTTTTTCGAGAAGACTATATTGCTTTAGGGTCAATTGCCAACCTAAAAGAAAAACCATTTCTTCCAATCAAAGATTACGAGGGTTTTGCCGAAGACCCATTAGCTGTTGTGTTGAATTCTTTTTCTAAAATAGCCTACGAAGAAGGGGCATGTATTCAGTTTGCTATTAACCCAAAAGATCAAAAGAAAAATACAAAATACAAAAAAATATTAGATAAAATTCAATCCGGCGAGTCTCTTGAAGAAGCCACTAGATCAGATTTGGCCAAATTTGCACTTAGTGTTGGAGATACTATTTTTGGTGGTAAAAAAGATGAAAATAAGCCCAAAAACGATAAGCCGATTGATCAAAATTTGGTTGAAAATATCCAAAACAAAATATCTTCTCCAATAATGTCTTCAAACATCAGGATTATTACATCTGCCCAAACAGAACCCAGAGCAGAAATTATGTTAAACGAGATAGAATCAGCTTTTCACCAATTTGAAAACCCAATCGGTAATAGTTTGGAATTTAGTAGGCCTGCCAAAAATAAATTAAGAAAATTATTTCACAACTTTTCTTTTAGAAAATTTGATCCAAAAACCGAAGTGATCTTGAATATTAAAGAGCTTTCAACTCTGATGCACTTTTCATCTTCTCATATTAAATCTAGCGAAATTCTTAAACAGTCTCGAGCAACAACAGCGCCTGCTCCACAAGATATAACCAGAGATGGTGTTATATTAGGTATAAACAAACATCGTGGCAACAACACAGAGGTTAGGATTGGAGGAAAAGATCGTATGAGACATATGTATGTAATAGGACAAACAGGAGTTGGTAAAACAGTTTTGTTGAAAAATATGATTATTCAAGACATTAAAAATGGTGATGGCGTTTGTATGATTGACCCCCATGGATCCGACATTGACGATGTGTTGGGTAATATTCCCGAGGAGCGTTACAAGGATGTTATTTATTTTGACCCGGCTTATACCAAGAAGCCTTTTGCACTCAATATGCTTGAGTACGACACAAATTATCCAGAGCAAAAAACCTTTGTTGTTGATGAAA
This sequence comes from uncultured Candidatus Saccharibacteria bacterium, assembly GCA_964608745.1. Classification (GTDB taxonomy): domain Bacteria; phylum Patescibacteriota; class Minisyncoccia; order Phycocordibacterales; family UBA12079; genus UBA12079. The sequence goes on from CAZSPC010000006.1 coordinate 23,125, forward strand.
TGCTTTCTATTTTTAACAAACTTTTTGATATGAAGACAGCTGGTGGCCCAATGTTTGAGCAGTATTTCAGACAAGCGGTTTTGCTTGTAATAGATCACCCAGAATCAGGAAACACTCTCGAGGATATTTCTCGCGTTTTGTCTGATAAAAAATTTAGAGATATGAAATTATCGGTGTGTAAAAATGAAAGTGTGGTTAGGTTTTGGAGAGATGTGGCTGAACAAGCAGGTGGTGAGGCTTCTTTACAAAATATTGTTCCTTATATTACTAGTAAGTTTGATGTGTTTTTGACTAACAATATAATGGGGCCAATTGTTACCCAACCAAAGTCTTCCTTTGATTTTAAAGAGGTGATGGATAACAAAAAAATCTTACTTGTTAATCTCTCAAAGGGTAGGTTGGGCGAAATTAATTCAAGTTTGATTGGTCTTATTATCGTCGGTAAATTATTGATGGCGTCTCTTTCTCGTGTGGATATGCCCAAAGAAGAAAGAAACCCATTTTATCTTTATATCGATGAGTTCCAGAATGTTACTACAGATTCAATTTCTGCAATTTTGTCAGAAGCCAGAAAATATAAATTATCCTTAAATATTGCTCATCAGTTTATTAAACAACTCGATGAGGGAATAAAAGATTCTGTTTTTGGTAATGTTGGCTCTATCGTGTCATTTCGGGTAGGGCAAGACGATGCTGAGTACTTAGAAAAACAATTCGAGCCGGTGTTTAATGCAAATGACATTGCTAATATTGATAATTGGAATGCTTATATAAAAATGCTTTCAGGCGGCAAACCAACAAAACCTTTCAACATTGCCACTTTACCGCCCGTAGACCCCGACCCTATAAAAATCCAAAAGTTAAAAGAGCTTTCATATTTGAAATATGGAGCATAAAAAATAAATAATATGAAAAATTTAGAAAAATTGGACACAAGCAAAGACATACCGCAAGATGTTGTCGACAAAGAAAGCCGAGACGAATCTTTTGATCTACAAGAGGTTGAAAAAAGACGCCAAAGGTTTAAAAAACAGCAAATAGAAGGTAACAAAGAACCTGTACTATCCAGAAGAAGTTTTCTAAAAGGTATGGTTGGTTTGGGTGCATCTGCTATTACTTCCGATGCTGTTGCTGGTGTAAAAGCGCTTGAGTCTTTAGCTAAAAAAATTGTTCCAGAGAGTGGAGTGGAAAATACAGAGGCTATGTTTGCTCACCACAAACAGGATTTGTTAAGGGTTTTGCAAAGAAAAGATGTAACCACAGAACAAAAGGGTATCATAAGTCGGATAATCTCGGGTGAGGAAGTAGTTAATTTTTCTAATGACAAGAATTTCCCAGCTGGTAATTTTTTAGTTGAACAGCAAAAAATAAGAGATCTCCAGCGGTCTGGGGAAATGGCTAGCATGAACGCGAGCAGAGACTTACAACTTCCTTTTGATGAGATTAATGATGGGTATCCACAAAAACAAGAAAAAAATACCAACAGTCCAACTCAATTTTCTTTGATTAATCTTGCTTTCCTTAGAGCCACTAATAAGGATGTACAGGATTGGTCTTTGTATATAAAAGATACAAAAGAATGGGAAAGACAGAAGCGTGTGTGGCAGAAAAATAATGAATTAGGTTGGCAAAATATTGATCCTGAAACTGGTAAATACACAGACAACAAAGATGCTTTTTTTGATAAAGTTGAGAATATAGAATAGGTTTGTGTTTATACAATTACCATAATTTAATGCATAAAAAAGAACCGTACAATTAGATGTACAGTTCTTTTTTGAATTACAAAGGTATCTTTATAATTCAGAATAATTTAAAAGATTATACAGAAAGTTTTTTACGACCTTTTCGGCGTCTGTTTTTTAAAACATTTCTTCCGCCTGGGGTAGATTTTCTTTTCAGAAAACCGTGTGTTCTAGCTCGTTTTCTTTTTTTAGGTTGATATGTTTGTGACATGATAGGATAAAGATTACTATATCTGCTTTAAAAATGCAATATTATTTTGGTACTTAGGGATAAGGCTTTAAGCTTTCTGATTTAAAGGCCAACTCTTTACAACTATAAAAAAGTATTCAGGAATAAGTTTTCCACAGCTTACCAACATATTTACCCACTTTCCACAAGTTTGCGAGGCTTGTGGATAAGAGTATAATATATAAGTCTTAAATGGTATTTTTTTAAAAATTTTTAATTCCTAAATCATAAATCTTACATCTTAAATCTTTTTTATGGCTACCCTAACTCCACAAATGAATATGTCGTTAATTGAAGAAAACCAAAAACTTTGGGATAAAGTTCTTTCAGAAGTTGAATTGACCGTTTCAAAAGCGAATTTTAGTACCTGGTTTAAGAATACGACTATTATCAAGAACGAAAACGGGATAATTTCACTTGGTGTCCCAAATGAATTTGCTAAAAATTGGTTGTATGACAAATACCATAAATTTCTTCTTAAATCTTTAAGGGGTTTACAAGAAAGTGTACGAAGTATTGATTATATAATTGTAGATGAAAGCACTTTTCAAAAAACAACCACGAATAAACCAAACCCTGTGACAGCTAATGCTGAACTTCCTTTAAAAGATTTCTATATTAATCGAGATGATAATCTAAATCCGCGTTATATTTTTGATTCTTTTATTGTTGGTTCTTTCAACGAACTTGCTCACGCCGCGTCTCAGGCGGTTATTAAAAAAGATGGAGTTGTCTATAACCCATTGTTTATCTATGGTAACTCTGGTTATGGCAAAACTCATTTAATTCAAGCTATTGGAAACCACCTAAAAACAACCAAGGGTAAAAAAGTTTTCTACGTTACTTCCGAAAAGTTTTCAATGGACTGTGTAAATTCAATTCAACAAAATAAATTAAATGAATTCAAAAATAAGTATCGAAAATATGATGTTTTGATTATGGATGATATTCAATTTTTATCTAATAAAGATAGGAGCCAGGAGGAATTATTCCATTTATTTAATACTCTTTATGATGGGAATAAACAAATTATTTTTTCTTCCGACAAACACCCAAACTATATTCCTGATTTAGCGGATAGGCTAAAAACCCGATTTGGACAGGGGATGATTGTTGATGTTCAGGCACCCGATCTTGAATCAAGAATGGAAATTTTAAGATCAAAAGCTCGTTTAAATAGTTTCTATCTATCAGATGATATTATTAAAATGGTTGCTTTATCAATTGATGGAAGTGTTAGAAATTTAGAAGGAATGTTGAATGCGATTATTTGTCAAAGTCAGCTGAAAGGTAGGGAGTTAAATTTAAATGAAATTAAAAATCTTTTGAAAAATAATTCCAAGCCGAAAAAAGCAGTTTCTGTTGATGAGGTGGTGGGTGTTGTTTCTGGTTTTTATAATGTGGATGAAAAATCAATCTATGATAAAACAAGAAGAAAGGAAATTGTTAAACCCCGACAAATTATTATGTATTTATTGAGATATGATTTTGGTATTTCTTTCCCGTCCGTAGGAGAACAGTTGGGGGGGAGAGATCACACAACGGTGATCCACTCGTGTAAGAAAATTGAAGGTGAATTAAAGGATAATCATTTACTTGAACAGGAGTTAGAACAAATACGCTCCATGTTCTAGATATGTATGAATAAGGAATAAGGAATAAGTAATTAGGGTTTAAAATTAATAAAAATAAGTGAAAAATGAAATCATTCAAGGGTTTAATAGTTTGGCAGAAATCAATAGAATTAGTAAAAGAAATTTATAAAATTACAAATAATTATCCTAAAGAAGAAATATATGGGTTGAAGAGTCAAATGAGGAGAGCAGTTATTTCAATTCCTTCAAATATAGCGGAGGGTTATGGTAGAAAAGGAACAAAAGATTACATTCGTTTTCTAGGTATTGCTAAGGGATCAGTATCTGAATTAGAAACCCAGGTTGTTATTTCAAAGGATTTATACAAAGATGTTGATTTTGAAAAAGTAGAGTTTTTGGTAGAAGAGATTCAAAAGATGCTAGCATCTATGATTAATAAATTAAATAATAAAAACTAAACCCTTATTACTCATTCCTTATTCCTAAAAAAATATGCAACTAGAAATTTCAAAAGAAAAACTAAGCCAAGCCATTTCTAAGGCAGAAAAAATAACTGGTAAGAATTTAACCCTGCCTGTTTTGAGTTGTCTATTGTTAAAAACCGAAAAAGATGTCTTGAAAGTAATGGCAACGAACCTTGATTTGGGTATTGAAGTAGAAATCCCAGCTAAAATTAAACAAGAAGGAGAAGTAGCTGTCCCAGGAGCTGTTTTAAGTTCTCTTGTGTCCGGAAACCCTAAAGATTCATCAGTAAAGTTAGAGAAAAAAGAAGAAAATTTGTTTGTATCTAGTGATGGAAATTCGACCATCATTAAATCGCAAGCTAGTGATGACTTTCCGTCCATTCCAAAACTAAAAGATGCACAATCTTTTACAATCAATAGCAAAAAATTAACCAAAGGTTTAAAATCGGTTTGGTATAGTTCAGCTACATCAAATATTAAACCAGAACTTTCGTCCGTGTTGGTTTATGTTGAAGGGAAGGAATTGATTTTTGTGGCTACTGACTCTTTTCGATTGGCTGAAATTAAAGTTGATAACGAAGGGGTTAATGAATTAAGTCAGGTTTTGATTCCTTTTAAAAATGTTCCAGAAATAATTCGAGTGTTTGATGATATGGATGATGATATAAAGGTAAGTTTAACTAAAAATCAAATCGCTTTTGAGTATAAGGGAATATATCTAACCTCAAGGATTGTTGATGGTAATTTTCCAGACTACCAACAACTTATTCCAAAAGAATTTACAACCGAGTTCACTGTTTTGAAAGATGATCTGATCAATACACTAAAAGTTTCCAATGTTTTTTCTGATCAATTTAATAAAGTAACTTTCACAGTTGATCCAAGCAAAAAACTTTTCGAAGTAGAGGCTAAAAACAACGATGTGGGGGAGAATAAAAACAAAGTTGAGGGGGTATTATCAGGTGATTCTCTAACAATTAGTTTCAATCAGCGTTATATTATGGATTGTTTTCAATCAATTAATACTGATAGTCTAACTTTGCGATTTAATGGAAATAATAAACCAATGGTGATTAAATCAGTACCGGATACTCGGTTTACTTATCTGGTAATGCCGATGAACAAGTAGATTTTCCTAAAATTAGCGAAACTCGGTTTTATTGGGGCAGAAAATTCTGAACGAGGCCTTGCCTCTGCCCGTAGCAAAGCGGAGGGTGAGGCGAGGCCTCTAGAGAAGAATTTTCTACACAAAAAAAACATCACAAAAATCACAAAAACAAAAAGTGTGGGTACCCGGTACCCACACTTTTTGATTAATTATAATTATGATCAATTTTAACTTATTACCACTAAAATTGCGATAGCAATTTTAGTGGTAATATAAAAACACCTTTAGCTAAGATGTTTTGTAACTCAGAGTAATTAAACAAAAAACCCTGCCGATTTGATCGACAGGGTTGTAGTTACATCATACTTTGTTTTTTTGAGGAAACAGCACTTAGTAGTGGTGAAAAGAACGGATTTTCGCTGATTTTTATAATCTTCTGGGCTTCGTTGTAATCAATCCAGCCCATAATAGCCCAGGTGACCAAGACGACAGCCTCGTCTCCGTGTTCAACAAGACCGGAAAACGAACCCATTAAACCATTTCCGTTACCAATCCAGTCGGAGTCCGATGGGGTGATAATTCCACCTCCGTATTTTTTGTTTTTAATATTACGACTTTGCCAACTACTGATATGACCTTTTCCAAGGTAATGATGAAGTCGGTGTAGTTTTTCTTGGCAGATGTTAAAAGCTTTCAGCATGTTCGGTGGACAGGTACCTAGTTCGGTAATAGTAACAATTTTTTTCTGAGGCCTTGTTTCCATTACCGCAAGATATCCGCCGGTTCTTTCCGGTTTTGGATTACCTGGAAGAATTAAAAATTGTTTTAATACGTTTTCAGCAACCGCGATTAGACTATTCAGTGCGACAATATCCATTTTTTCTCCTTTGTGTTTTTTTGAATGAATTACCTTTTACTTCCGTCCATAACACTACCAAATCCAAAAACTTTTTGCAATATATTGATCCTAATGATTTAGGGGGTATAAGAATTATAGAAGCTATTGTGGAAAAATGTATTGACAATGTATACCATTTTAATATAATATGTATTATGTTAGAAGATAAAATTATTGAATGGAATAAAGATAAGAATATTTGGTTGAGAAAAGAAAGAAATATTTGTTTTGAAGACATTGAGATAGCAATTCAGGAAGGTAGGATTTTCGATGTCATCAAACATAGTAATACTAAAAGATATTCTAAGCAAAAAATATGCATTATCGAGTTTGGCGGATATGTTTATAAAGTTCCTTTTGTTGAAGATGGTAAAAATATTTTCTTGAAAACAGCTTATCCTTGTCGAAAAATGACTAAAAAATATTTAAATAAATAATTATGAATAAAAAAAATAAACAAAAAAATAATCTTGATCCGTTTGAAAATCTAGTTTTAGATAGGTATGAGCAAGAAATCGAGGATTCTGTTGAAAAGGGTGAATGGGTTTCTGTTTCTAATCTTGAAGAAGAAAAAAATAGGCTGGCTGAAATTGCCAAAAACACTGTTGCTAAGAGAGAAAGTGTGAATTTTAGAATATCCAAAAGAGACTTAATGAGATTAAAGTCAAAAGCCTTAGAAGAAGGTTTGCCTTACCAAACATTAATATCTTCTATTTTGCATAAATTCGTGAGTGGTAAATTGATAAATTCTGACAACTTATAAGATGTCACAAAATGCCGATCGACATTTTGTGGCACAATAAAAACCCTACTGACTAGGTCGATAGGGTTTTTATTGTATGTTTAAAGATCAAATTCTCCTTTTTTCACTCCCTCTATAAAAGACTTCCACTCCTCAGAAGTAAATTCCAGAACAATTTCTGGATTTTTACTATCCCTAACAAAAATATTTTTACTGTCTTTTGCTATTTCTACACAGGTAACACCCATAACACAACCCTTACTTTTTCTAAATTCTGGTGTAGAAACTTCTATACAGGTAACACCCATAGCACAATTTTTAAAAAAACTAGTTTTTTTGTTTTTCATAATATCCTTCTTTTTGTTTTTCATATTACAACCTCCTTATTTTTTGTTTTTATAATATTTTTTGATTTGCATGCGATTTTTCTTTTTTATATTTTCTAGTTGAATTTTTCTTTTCTTCTTCCTTTTTCTTTTTTCTATTTCTTTGCAGATTATAAACCAAATAAAACAAACAAGTATACCAAGATGTATTACTAAAAGTTGGATTGCAAAACCTTTGTCCATAATACCTCCTTTTTGAGTTTATTAAATTTCTAGTATTAGAATAATTATTTATGATGTGTTTTTCTATAAAAATAAATAAAATTTAATATTTTGTTGCAAAACAAGGGTATTTTTTGATTGATATTGACAATATTCTTGTCAGTATTATGATATAGATAATGAAATATAGTAATAAAATTAAAAATTTAGGGATTTCGAAAAAAGATTTTAAAATCTTGAATAAGCTTTTTGGTTTGAAAAATACTAATGTATCTTGTTTGTCTGTGGAAGCACAAGTATCTAGAACAACAGTAACTTTTAGATTAAACAAAATGAAAGAAAGAGGTTTGGTTGAAAAAGTAAAAATAGGTGGACATTTTGAATGGCAATTAACTCATTTTGCTAAAAATATTATTTTTGAAAATATTGAAAGTGATAATTTTGCAATTAAACAGTATTTTGGTATTGAAAATATTGAGAATGTTTTTTTAAAAATTTTACAAAACAAAAACAAATCGCGTATTTATTTTGCTGAACCTTATAAACAAACAATCGTTTTAAGAAAAAAGATAAAACCGGAAATTTTATCTTCAATGGCTGAAGCATTTAAAAAGAGTAAATTAATATCAGAAGGAATATCAAGCTCACAAAACCTTGATATGCTAAAAACATATGATACAAAAGTTCTAAAAAGTATGTTCGGCAGGATGACAATTATTTATATTATTTCTGACGAACTTATTTCTTTTAATGAGATGGTAATTGTTTATGGTAATAATGTTTATCTATTTGATTTTGTTAAAGAGGTTCTTGTAGAAATAAACAATAAATCATTTGCTGAATCAGTATCAAAAATGATATTAGCCTTAAAAAATTTTGCTCAAAAAATTGATTTAAACCAAGAAATAGAAAAAATTTTGAAAGAAAGAAAAAATAACTAAGCATTCCTATGACTTTTAGAAACGATCGTTTCTAAAAGTCATAGGAATGCTTAAAAATTTAAAAGGTCCGTCAGCTGACGGACCTTTTAAACCGCTCAACAAAGCCATTTGTAGACGTCCGACGTCTACAAAAGTTCAATGGCTCAATAGAGCCATAAAAACGCCGAACGGCTCAACGGGTTGAGCCGTTCATTTTTTAGAAATTTAATCATTTTTAAATTAAAAATTGAATCGAAATTCGAAATTAATCCAGCACTTAATTTTTTATTTTATAAAAATTGAGTGCTGGATGAAATTTGAAATTCAACTATTCTTAAATACTTAATTTAAGAATAGTTGTTGTTTCTCCTTTGTTGTAAACCGAATCAAAACCAATCACCTTTAATTCATTTTCTGGTTTTAGATTTCCGATTTCACTTGGTACAAATGAAAATGTTGTTGAATTAGATGACCCAATAAACTTTCCGTTGAAATAAAAATTGAGTTTCATCAGTGGATATCCTCCATAACTATTATTACTTACTAAAATATTTATTCGTTCATTCGGGCTGTAAGTTTTAATTGCATTTGGATATACCAGCTTTATTTTAGGTGCTTTCTCGGGCGTGTGAATGTCATCATATTCATTTGGTATTTGAGTGGTGGTACTTGCATATCCATTTTCCTGAGCCCATTTTTGGACACTGTATTCCCATTTGTTATATTGAGGATCTTTGGTAGGGTCTTCTGGTACCAATCCTAATGGGTCTTTTTTGTCTATCCAATGAAGAATGGAATGATAGGACGAAACTACTCTCTCTTCTGTGGTTTCTTCCGGAGTATAATCAGTAGCTAATTTTCCAGAAATTCTGTCTATAAAATATGTTTCGCCGCCTTGCCAAATACCACGCAGGATAGGTTTTAGGGAATCAGGATAATCTAAACTTGGTTTCTTAAATTTTTCATCAGGATATTTAGCCAAAATTTCTTGCATAATTGCATTCCAGGTTGGGGTTACAATAAAACCAGCTACTTTTTTCTCCATTGAAGAGTTGTCGTTATTTCCTGCCCATACCCCTAAGGATACTTGTGCGGTGAAACCTACTGTCCAGGCATCTCGATAATCGTTAGTAGTTCCGGTTTTACCAGCCACATCTCGTCCTTCAAAATACAGAGGGGAGCGAGAACCAAAAGCGGGGGTTCTGGCAATATTATCCGAAAGAATATCAGAAATATATAATGCACTTAACTCGGGTAATGCTCGCTTAGATTTCGGGGTGAATTCTTCTATTATATTTCCTTCGTTGTCTTCTATTTTCAAAATTGGTGTGTGAGGATTTTTAATTCCGTTGTTAGCGAATACAGAATAAACATTGGTAATATCAAGGAGAGAGACTTCGCCGCCTCCCAAAACCAAGGTTAGGCCGTATTGATCAGTATTGGTTAGGCTATTAATACCCATGTCCTTCGCTAGTTTTAGAGAATCAGATAATCCTGCTAAATAAAGAATTTTTACAGCAGGAATGTTGATTGATTGAGCAAGAGCATTTCTTAAAGTAACTGGTCCATTATACTTGCCATCATAGTTTACTGGGGAATAACACCGATCCTCATATTGGTAGAGTATTGGTGTTCCGTCAGGGTTACAATAAGTTGAAAACTCTGTTTCTAAATCAAACACCACTGTATCGGGCGTATAACCTTCATTAAATGCAGTAGCATAAACAATTGGCTTGAAAGCAGACCCAGGCTGTCTGTGGGCGATTGCTACATTAAAGTTACCATCAATTTCTTCGTCAAAATAATCCCTAGAACCCACCATAATTAAAATTTGCCCAGTTTTGTTGTCGGTGGCTACTACTGCGTTGTTTTCAGCATTAAATTTTTCTGCATTTTCTAGGGCGTATTCTTTGGCAATTTCTTCGGCTTTTTCTTGAAGTTCGTAATCAAGGGTGGTGATAACATTCAAACCGCCTTCGGTAAGAACCTTTGCTCCGTATTTATTTTCTAAATATTCCTTAACATACATTACAAAGTGAGGAGATTTAATCCCTTTTTCTGCCCTGGGTTTGAAGTCAACCTTCTCTTCTTTCGCTGTTTTGTATTCTTCTTCTGTAATGAAATTTTTTGCCAGCATTCTCGAAAGAACGAGATTTTTTCTTGTCTCTAATTTATCTACATTATTACCATATGGAGAATAGTATGTTGGGGCTTGGGGGATGGCTGCTAGGTAGGCTGATTCGGCTAGGGAGAGATTTTCTGATTCTTTGCCAAAAAATGTAATACTAGCTTCTTCTATTCCATAAATATTTCCACCGTAAGGGGACTCGTTTAGGTAAAGAGTTAAAATTTGTTCCTTAGTTATTACTTTTTCAAGTTGTAGGGCTAAAACCCATTCTTTCAATTTTCGAGCAATTTTCTTTTCTCTGGTTAGAATAGAGTTTTTGACGACTTGTTGGGTGATAGTTGAACCACCCTGTCCTTTGTAGTAGTCTCCTGAAAAAATATTTAACTGAACCAAGACAGCCCTTAAAATGGCGGTGGGTTTAATTCCTGCGTGTTCGTAAAATTCTGAGTCCTCAATGGCAACTGTGGCATTTTTAATGTGACGAGAGATTTTTTCGTAGGGGACAATTGTTCTCCTGATATCTTCGTGTACATCATAAAGGACTATTTCTCCTGTGCGATCAAAAATTCTTGTTGATTGAGCAACAATCCTTTTATCAAAATTGTTTAAATCCGGAACTCTAAAAGTAGAAATCCAAAGCAAGATAATTCCAGCTCCAAAAATACAAAGAGCGAGAAGTAATATTAATAAGTCTTTTTTGATAGCCTTTTTAGTACTTTTTTTCATGCTCTTTATTTTAGCATTTGGATGACTTAGGACAAAGGGGTAAGAGGTAAGATGCACAAAAAAATGATTTTGCCGAAGGCAAAATCATTTTCCTTAAAAGCTAAACACTATATCTTTAAAGCTCTTAAATCAGATCTTCTGGTTCCAAGTCATCATACACATCTTCTGCATCCATAATTTCCATCGGGTTAACTTCTTCACTTACTTCACAAATATCACAATCTCCACAATCGCATGATCCGGTTTCTTCGATGCATTTTGCGCATTCACCACAGTCACACATCGTTGGTTCTTTATTATCGAGATCTTCAATTTCATCCTCGGTCATTTCTTCTTCTAATAATTCGTCTTTTTCACCCGAATTTTGTTTTAAGGTGTTTGTATTTTCTTCAGTCATAAAAATTTAATTTTAAAAAACTAATAAAATTTTTATACTAAAATTTTATCCTTGATATTTTTTTCTGCAACTAACTTTATCAACAGGCTTTCGTCATTGCGATCCGTCAGCTGACAGAGTGGCAATCCAGGAAGTTTGGACTAACCACAATTCTCTCTATAACAAGCAAGGTGGGTTAGCCCGACAGCAATAGCATCATATTCATCGTCATATTTAATTTCTTTTTTTATTTCAATGAGGTGATGGAGCATATCAGTAACTTGTTTTTTGTCTCCTCGACCGTATCCAGTGATAGCAATTTTAATTTGAAGGGGAGTATACTCAAAAACCTCTAAATTGTTGGTGAGAGCTTGATAGATTATAATCCCGCGAGCCTCAGATACTTGCATAGCAGTTTTTTGATTTGAATTAAAAAACAATGTTTCAATAGCCATTGCTTCTGGCTCATATTTTTTAATGATTTTTTCAATTTCTTTTCCTATTAAAAGAAACCTTTCTGTGATAGGTAGTTTTGCAGAAGTTTTAAAACAATCAGAATACAACAAAACCTCTTTTGGTGGGGTACCAGGTACCCCACTTTTTTCTATGATGGCTATACCGATTCGTTCGTAGCCGGGATCAATACTTATGACTTTCATGCTTGTAATTATATCAGAGAATATTGATAGTTTATTGTTTGTTTACTTATCAAAAAAGAATCACGAATCATGAATCAAGAATCATGAAAACTTGATTATGTTTTGTTTTTGGGTATTATTAGAAGCTTATGGCTCATAGCTGACAGCCAGTAGCTTACAGTTTTTTAAAATTTACTTCGTAAATTTTGTTGATTTAATTTTAAAATTAGAGTATTGTTGTTTATAGAATAGAAAAAATAAAAAACAAAAGGAGGAAGTAATGAGTTTGAGGACGGATAAAGAGGCGATTGAAATTCTAAGTCGGTTTATTGTAATTAATCCAATAGAGACTGATGAAGAACAAGAAGTACTATCAGCATATGCCAGTATAGGTTGTGTTGGCCATGGGTTTAGTTTAGAGGAAGAAAAAATCTATGCCTTTCTTACTCAGGGCGGTATAGATTTTGTTAATATTATGATGGTTAGGAAGAATAAAAAAGGAGAAAAATATGAGTCCGCCTAGAATAGCAAGAACAGATGACGAAGCAATTAAGGTTTTGAAAAATTTTGCTTTTGGTAAGGCGATTGAAACAGAAGAAGAATATGATATTTTGAAACCGTATGAATCTGTTGGATTTGTTCATTTTGGTTATAGTTTTGAGAAAAAAGAATCGCAAGCTTCTTTAACCAAAGAAGCCTTGATAATATTGGGCTTAGGTTTATGTGAGAATTGTGATGATAAAAAAAGAAAAGTACGAAATAGTCGTACTTGTCGAAAGTGTAAGGAAAATAAAGATTATGAACAAGATGAGCCAGCTTGAACCATAATCGTTGAAATTGTTGAGAAACAATAACTTTAAAACCCCAAAGAAATTCGATTTCTTTGGGGTTTTCTTATATCTTAAATTTGAAGTTTTTACTAATACTGAATAAAAAAGACACTCCAAAAACCGATCGGTTTTTGGAGTGTTATTTTACCCTGAATTACGAAACTACTTCCTACTGCGGATTTTTCAAATTCCCAATCTTTATTTCAAAAAAGATTTCCTATTAGCTACTGCTAGTACTCATCTTTTTTAAAATAAATCTTGGAAATTTGCTCAAATCCTCGTTACGAAATTAGTTTCGTAACTCAGGGTATTTTAGATATCTCAAAATTTGATGTAATTTGATTTTATTAGGAATAAAAAAATTGTGAGTGAAGCCTAGCCTCTGCCCGTAACGAAGTGGAGGGTGAGGCTAGGCTTCTGCTCCAATTTTTAATTACGAATAAAATCACAATGTGCCATTTTTTTGAATTCTAAATACATTAATGCTGAATTAGAGGCCTCGCCTCACCCAAAAAACACCTGCTTGTGGCAGGTGTTTTTTGGGCAGAGGCAAGGCCTCATTCAGCATTAGTGTATACTTCTTGCACATCATCATTCTCTTCCAACTCATCAATTACCTTTCTCAATTTGTCTGCGTCATCGTCTGAAATTTCTGTCATATTATTTGGAGTGTATTCTCCTCCCTTATTCTCAAATGCCCATGATGCTGATCCTGTTTCGGCTAACGACAATCCATTTTTACTAAGGATATGTCGGATCTCTGGTGCCGTTCTGTTGCGATTATCGGTTAAAGCTGTAATTACAATCGCAACCCCTCCCGGACCATAAGCTTCATAAACTACAGGCTCCATTACGATATCTGTACTTGTTCCTTTTTTAATTGCTCGTTCGATATTATCAGAAGGCATATTAGCTTTTCGAGCTTTCTCAATTGCTGTTTTTAACCCAGGAGAACTTGTATCTCCTCCACAAGCTTTTGATTCGTTTTGGATAAGTTTAACCAACTTTGAAAAAACCTTACTCTTTTGAGCATCAGTCACTGCTTTTTTATGTTTAATTTTTGACCATTTGTTGTGTCCAGCCATGAAATTAGTAGTAAGGGTTAAGGTGTAAGTAATAAGTTTAGGATATTATAAAATTTTAATTAAATCAAGAAAAAGCTTGATTTTAGGTTTGGTTTGGGGTAATGTTGGGATAGAATTTATATAAATAATTATACTCAAGGAGGTGAATATGCCTGAATTTAAAGACAAAGAAATTTGTATTTGTGCAGCAGTTAAAGCTAGTAATGGGATGATAGTTATTGGTCATCGTCATGGTCATGCTATCCGTATTATTGGTGAAACACCTGGTTTGGAATACGAACAATCAAAAAAATCACAAGGCTTTATTACATCCAGAAACAGATATGTTGACAGAGAAGAAGGTCTACAATTACAATTAGAAGCTGGGATAAAATCAAAAAGTTCTATGGGTTATACTAATGAGTTATACTCAGAAGACTTGTACTAGTTTTTAGAAAAGGTTGGAATAAATAAAATCAATAAAATAAATCTTGGAGGTTTTGTTATGGGTGATACTGGTTCGGTAGCCGCAGCTAATTTTTTAGAAAAGAATCGTTCTGTAAACACAAAAAAGCATGCTGTTTTTGAAATTACAAGTATTGTGGGTTCGCAAAAATACATTGATTCGGATGTGGAAATTAAACGAGAAACAGAAGTACAAATTGGTTCTCTAGATAAGAGTGATAAAGTTTTGTACTCTCTCATATCTAAATATTGGCAAAAATCAAATGAGCTAGAAAGGGAAGTTGTCCGCCAAAATGACAAAGTAAAAAAGCAAAAACTAATTGTTAAAATGCAAATTTCTGATAGAAGGATGAGCGGTTTTCGTTCTTTGTTGAATGCCGAGTTGCAATCAAGGTTTCCGGAGTATAATCCGGACGATTTGTTTGTAAGAAAAGGTTTCAAGATTTGTAAAAAAAGAGACTGAAACCCAAACCCCTGATTCGCGTAAGCGAATCAGGGGTTTTTTGAATTTCGGTCATTTGAATTTGTTTAGGATTTCGAGTTTAGTATTTAGAATTTCAAAATCTACGATTTATCTTTCGGATAATCTATATCCAAATGTTGATATCCCTTTTCGGTTACTACACGCCCTCTTGGTGTCCTTTCTAAAAGTCCTTTTTGAATCAAATATGGTTCATTCACCTCTTCAATAGTTGCTTGTTCTTCTGAAAGAGCGGCAGCAAGTGTACTCAACCCAACCGGACCTCCTTTAAATTTATCAATAATTGTTTTCAAAAGTTTTCTGTCAGATGAGTTTAATCCTAACTCGTCAATTCCAAGTAGCAACAAGGTTTTATCAACTGAATCTTTATCCAAATTTTTTTTGTTTACCTGGGCAAAATCTCGACATCTTTTCAATAAAAAGTTTGCTGTTCGTGGAGTAAATCGACTTCTCTTAGCAATCGCTAAAGCTGTGTCATTATCTATATCAATTTCCAAAATCTTTGCTGATCTTTTTATAATCTCTGCAATCTCTTCATTTTCATAAAATTCTAATCTAAAAGTTCCACCTGAAAACCGAGATCGAAGTGGGGAAGAGAGCAAAGCGATTCTAGTTGTAGCAGAAATAAGAGTAAAAGATGGAAGTTCAAGTTGAATTGTCCGAGCAGACGGTCCTTTTCCGATAATAATATCCAAAACCCCTGATTCCATCGCAGGATAAAGCACTTCTTCAATTGATTTATTTAAGCGGTGAATTTCGTCAACAAAAAGAATATCACCAGTTGATAGGTTGGTTAAAATAGATGCAAGGTCTCCCACTTTTTCAATAGCAGGACCTGATGTAATCTTCATTTGTCCGCCAATTTCTTTGGAAATTAAGTGAGCCAAGGTAGTTTTACCAAGTCCAGGTGGGCCATAAAAAAGAATATGCTCCGGCTGATGACCTCTTTCTTTGGCAGCGGTGAGCAAAATATGCAAATTATCTTTTATTTTTTGTTGACCAATATATTCACTCCACTCAGCGGGTCGCAAAGCATTATCTAATGATTTTCCGTTTGTGTTATTTTTACTTGACATAGTTTTATGTTCGTGATACACTACTGCCAACTTTGATAATTAAATGGTTTACTTATCCTATTGGCAGAAATAGGGTTTGTTACTATATTGTAACAAAAAAACCGTGAATCTCTAAATAAATTGAGATTTTTTTCGAGGACGTTCTGGCTTTTAGCAATATGCTAGAAACTTGGAACTATCCTTAGAAAATTGTTTCACCAAAAAATTTATTTAGAGATTCACGGTTTTTTATTTTATACTACACCTTTTCCTTTTTTTGCCAACTTGAAATTTTTAAATTTTGTTTTCTAAGTTTCTGTCTCTGTATCTGTCAGTTCTAAGTCATTTGTTTCAAAATTATTTTCATTAAAAGTCTCCTCTTCTGGTTCTGGGTGTGGTGAATCATCGTCTATACTTAGATTTATTACTCTTCTCAATTCTTCCAACGAAGTTACCCCGTTCAATACCTTCACAATTCCATCTTCTTTCATATTCATAATTCCTTGTGATCGGGCTACTCGATTAATTTCTCTTTCTCCTGGGTCAGTAATAATGATTTTTTCTATTTCTTTATTAACCCTGATAGCTTCAAATATTCCAATTCGTCCTTTATAACCAATTCCACTACATTCTTTACAGCCAGTCGGTTCGTAGACTTTACCTTCATTATTTATTTCATATTTTTCCTTATGAACAACACCATCGATTATTTTATCAACAATTTCTTTGTCTTCTGATTTAATATCTACTTCTTTTTTACAGTGCTTACAAAGTTTTCGAACCAATCTTTGTGCCATTGCAAGATTAACTGCTGAACCAAGAACATCTGGGCTCATACCAAGACCGATGAATCGTGGGAATGTACCAGCGGCGTTGTTGGTGTGAAGTGTAGAAAGCACAAGGTGTCCTGTAAGGGCAGAGTGAATAGCAATCTCAGCGGTTTCTGAGTCTCGAATTTCACCTACCATAATAACATCAGGGTCTTGTCGTAGAGCAGATCTAAGCCCACTAGCAAAAGTATAACCTTTGTTCTTGTTGGTTTGGGTTTGGGTAATTCCTTTAATGTGGTATTCGATCGGATCTTCGATAGTGATAATTTTGATTTCTGGACTATAAACTTTATCCAAAAAAGCATAAAGGGTAGTGGTTTTACCAGATCCAGTTGGACCAGTGTTCAAAACCATTCCGTTTGGTTTTGAAATTTCTTCTTCGAGTACTTTTAGGAGGTGGGGCTCAATTCCTAATTCGTTGATTGGAACAGAGATAGAATCTGGGTTAAGAAGACGCGTAACAATAGATTCTCCATAAGCACCAGGCATTGTCGAGACTCTGACTTCAATTTCTGCGTCATTAAGTTTAATACTGAATCGTCCATCCTGAGCGTTTTTTTTGATGTTTAGTTTAAGACCGGAGATTAATTTTGCACGAGAGAGGAGTAAGTTATAGGTTCTTGAATCTATTTCAGTAATATTTGTTAAAATACCATCAATTCGATAACGAATTCTAGTGAAGGTTTCTTCTGGTTCTATATGGATATCCGATGAGCTTAAAGCAAGTGCACCTGTAACAATAACATCAAATAATTGAGATATTTTATTAGCAGTATCTAATTTCAATGTATCAGCAATGATATTTTGAATATCGGCAATTTCTCTTTTTTCACTCATTATATGCTCAGCTGTTTTATCAGAAACTGAAAGAAGACCTTCTTCTGTTTTTACTGAGAATGAAAGATCTTTATACCTATCCCATACTTTTTCTGCGCTTTGCTTTGAAATCATAAAGCCTTCTACCTCATAACCTTTTTTCTTCAGTTTTTCTAATGTTTGTTGGGCGAGGGGGTTGTTGGGCGAGATAATTCCAATTTTTACCTTTTTTTCTATTATATCGAAAGGAGCCAAGCCTGTTTCTCGGGCTTTTTTCTCTGGAATTACTCTGAAAGCATTCACGTTTAAGGATACAGTTGCTAAATTCGCATATTTTAAATTATATTTAGCAGACAAAATCCGCACCAATTCCTCTTCTTCTTTTTGGTGCAACATACTCACTCTTTGTTTTTGTTTTTCTTCGTCGAATTGAATCATGTGAATAGGGTTATAGGGTTTAGCGTTTAGGGTTGTAGGGAATAAAAAGCGAAGCTTCTTGTTTTTGTTAATTTGTTACTTAAATTTTACCACAAATCAAAAAACTCGCTTATCTGTTGTATTGTGAATAGTTTTGTAGGATGTTTTAGGTAGAAAGTTAATGGAAGTTTTTAATAAAAATCAGCATAGCGGAGGTTTTTATGTGGCCTGATGTTTTGTTATTTGGTATTCCTGTGTCGGATATCATTTATTGGTTATGTTGTTTTGTTTGGACGGTATCTTTTGTTGTTTTTTGCGTGTTGTTAGTAGATAAAAAATATAATAAAAAAAGAATTGATTTTACATTATCCACCTTTTTAATAACAGCTGTCTTGCTTATTATAATTTAATTTTTGTTACATACCACGATTGTTTAGACGATGGTGGTATTTTTTATGTTAAAATGAGTATATATGACCATAAAAAAAACTTTAAATAACCTAAAAGAAATGGAAGAATTTGCGAATCTTGTTGTATCAAAAATTCTTAGTAGCTCGGCTACTAAGGAGGCGATTGTTTTGGGTTTGTATGGGGATTTAGGTTCTGGGAAAACCACATTTACTCAATTTTTTGTGAAAGCTTTTGGGATAAAACAAACAGTAACCAGCCCTACTTTTGTGATTGAAAAAATCTATAAACTTCCAAAAAACAAAAAATTCAAACACATTATTCATATTGATGCCTACCGTCTGAACAGTGGTGAAGAGATGAAAGATTTGGGTTGGGATCAAATTGTATCTGATCCGCAAAATATTATTTTAATTGAATGGCCTGAAAGAATAGAAGAGATATTACCAAAAAATGTAATAAGAATTGATTTTAAATTTATTGATGAAAACCAGAGAGAGATTTTTGTTGAAAATAGTCTTTTAAAGTGATAACATTTTAATATGAAAAATACAAAATTAGTTGCTTATATTGAACAAGATGAGGATGGAGTGTATATTGGTTCTATTCCATCTATTCCTAGTTGCTATGCCCAAGGAAAAACTATTGAAGAAATGCTTAAAAATCTTCACGAGGTTGCTTTGTTGTGTTTAAAAAATATAAAGTCAAAAACTTCAATCAATTCTCATTTTGTTGGCGTTCAAGAGTTAGATTTATCTCATGCCTAAATTAGTTCCAATAAAGTCAAAAAAAATGATCAAAATTCTTTTAAAGTTGAATTTTGTAGAAAGGGATGCGAGTGGTTCGCATCTATTTTTTAAACATGCAGATGGTAGGACAACTGTTGTACCTTCTAATAAAGAAATTAGTAAAGGTTTGTTGAGGAAGGTTTTAAATGATATTCAGATTTCTGTTGAGGAGTATGAAAAAATAAGAAAGCCAAAATAATCTCTATGACAAAAAACCA
Source organism: uncultured Candidatus Saccharibacteria bacterium (assembly GCA_964608745.1). GTDB lineage: Bacteria > Patescibacteriota > Minisyncoccia > Phycocordibacterales > UBA12079 > UBA12079. The sequence continues at coordinate 42,614 of CAZSPC010000006.1, forward strand.
AAACAAAAAATTAGTTCTATTAGATGCTCATGCAATACTGCATCGTGCTTATCACGCCTTACCCGATTTTTCTTCTGCTAAAGGTGAACCGACAGGTGCCCTGTACGGTACAATTTTGATGATCACTTCTATTATAGAAGACCTCAAGCCTGATTATATGGTGGCTTGTTACGATTTGCCAGATACTACTTTTAGAAAAGAGATTTATGAAGATTATAAAGCAGGGAGGAAAGAGGCTGACGAGGAGTTGGTTCATCAAATTATTCGTTCAAAAGATATAATGAAAGCTTTTGATATTCCGGTTTATGAAAAGTCTGGTTTTGAAGCTGATGATATTCTAGGAACAATTGTCGAGCAGACTAAAAATGAAAAAATGGATGTTGTAATTGCGTCAGGCGATATGGATACATTGCAACTTGTTGATAACAAAAAAGTTCAGGTTTATATGCCAAAAAAAGGCATCAAGACAACAGTTTTATATGATGAAAAGGCTGTTATAGAAAGAATGGGTTTTGAATCGGATTTAATTCCTGATTATAAAGGTTTGAGTGGGGATGCTTCTGATAACATCAAGGGTATTGCTGGAATTGGTGACAAGACTGCTACAAATTTAATTCAAAAATTTGGGACAATTGAACAGATTTACAAAAAACTTGAATCAAAAAAAGGAGAGGAAAAGTTTGTAAAAGAAGGCATCAAACCTAGGATAATTAGTTTGTTGAAAGAGGGGAAGGATGACGCACTATTTTCAAAAGAGCTTGCAACTATCCGACGAGATGTTCCAATCGAGTTTAATCTACCCAAAGGCAACTGGCAAGAAAATGCTGATTTCGAAAAAATAAATTTGCTATTACGAGATTTAGGGTTTCGTTCTCTTGTACAAAAACTTAAAGATATTTTTGGTACAACACCGGCCTTACGAAGGCCGGTGTGGGGTGAAAAGGAGGTTCAAAAAGTTGCCGTTGCTTTATGGGTGGCTAATTCAAATATGACTAATCCGAGTCAAGAAGATGTTTTGAATTATACTAACACTGACGAGCTTGAGGTAGCTAAGAAAAAAATTTGGTCTGAAATAAAAGAAAAGAAGTTGGAGAAAGTTTTGACCGAAATTGAGATCCCTCTGATTTCTGTTGTTAAAAAAATGAACGAAAATGGAGTTAGAGTTGATACAGAATATCTTAAAGGTTTATCGGTTAAGTACCACAAAGAATTAGACAAACTTCGAACAGAGATTTGGAAAATTGCTGGTGAGGAATTTAATATCAATTCACCAAAGCAGGTAGGGGAAGTGTTGTTTGAAAAAATGGGAATTGTTCTGAAAAATCACAAGAAAACTTCGACTGGGGCAAAGTCAACTAATATTGCTGTGCTCGAGAAATTGCAACCGGACTATCCAATTGTTGATAAAATTCTTAAATACAGAGAATTTCAAAAACTTCTTTCTACTTACATAGATAATATTCCAAAAATGGTTGGTGATGATGGACGATTGCATACTACTTTTTTACAGGCAGGTACTGTTACTGGTCGGATGGCATCTCAAGATCCAAACCTTCAAAATATTCCTATTAAAACAGATTTAGGACGAGCAATTCGTGGGGCTTTTATAGCTGAGAAAGGTTTTAAATTAGTTGCTTGTGATTATTCTCAAATTGAACTTCGATTGGCGGCACTTTTATCGGGGGATGAAAAAATGATTCGAACTTTTAGAGAAGGGAAGGATATTCATAATGCTGTGGCATCGGAAGTTTTTGATGTCTCGTTTAGTGAAGTCGATTCAGAAATGCGAAGGCGGGCGAAAATAATTAATTTTGGTATTTTATATGGAATGGGAGTGAATTCTTTGCGTAAAGCTTTGGGAGAAGATACAAAAAGAGTGGAAGCCCAGGAATTTTACAATAATTATTTTGAAAGATTTCCTGGGTTGGCAGAATATATTGATGGAGTAAAAGCTGATACAAAACAATTAGGGTATACAGAAACTTTTTTTGGTCGTAGAAGATATTTTGAAGGAATAAATTCAAAAGTTCCGTTTGTGCGAGCAATGGCAGAGAGGATGGCAATCAACGCACCGATTCAAGGAACATCTGCTGATATGATAAAGATTGCAATGACTCGAATTGATGAATTTACAGAGAGGCAAGGCCTCTCTGTTGATGTGAAAATGTTGTTGCAGGTTCATGATGAATTAATTTTTGAAATTCGTGAAGATTTGGTAGAAAAAATTGCACCAGAAATAGAAAAAATTATGGAAGAGATGATTTCTCTTGAAGAAGCCGAAGGAATTAAATTTGAGGTTGATGTTAAGGTGGGTGATAGTTGGAACACATTAGAAAAAATCTAAAATTTTCAAAGGTCCGTCAGCTGACGGATCATTTAAACTACTCAACAAAGCCATTTGTAGACGTCCGACGTCTACAAAAGTTCAGTGGCTCAACAAAGCTATAAAAATGCTGAACGGCTCAACGGATTGAGCCGTTGAAAATTTTAAAAAATACCCTACCGAACGAATCCGGTAGGGTAAATAAGTTTATTTTGAAAGTTTAAAAAATATTAAGGTAAAATTCATTATATCTATATTCTCATCAATAATAGAAAGTACCCTTATATTTAAGTCTTTTCGGTTCTTTCCGCTTACGAATGCTGGACAGTTGACTACAAGTGGTGCAATAACACTGTCTTCATCATGAACCCAAGCTATCCCATCAGTGTGCTGAATTATTATACAATCAAGATTATTTTCTAGCGGAAATATTTCTGATGACTGTCTATTTTTTACTTGGATTCTTTTTATGCTAATAATCTCCGGAAAATCTTGTCCGTTTATTTTCATTATTTCTCCTTTTCCTCTTCGTTTTCTTCTTTCGGCCACCAAGAAAATGGTCCAGACGGAATAATATAAATCATTTTTCCGGTTTTTAAATCCCAAATGACCCAATACAGTGTTTTGCTTTTGTAATTTGCTTTCTTTAAAGGTTGGGTTGGTGCACTCATTCTGCAATGAGGACACCCATCTTCGTGTTTTAAAAAAGTTGCTCTACAACTAATACAGCGATGAGAATGACCCAATGTCATTTCTAAACTATCTCTTTGAACCATATTCTTATCCTCGATAAAGTTTCAAGATTATATAATTTTCTTCTTCAACACTACCAAATCCCAAAACTTTTTGCAATTCATTTATAATTTTTAATTTTTAATTTATAATAAAGCTATGCTTTATTTACTCCATGGTTCTGATTTCAAAAAATCACGGAAAAAACTTCACTCACTAATTGATGTCTTGCAAAAGAAAAAACCGGATGCGAGTTTTTTCAAATTGGATTCTTCAAATTTTTCTGAGAGTCAGCTAGACGAGTTGGTTGGAGGGCAGGGGCTTTTTGAACAGAAATATATTGTACAGATGGATGGTCTTTTGGAAAATACAAAGACTCGAGATTTTGTTGTAGACAGATTAAAAGAAATCGGCGAGTCAGATAATATTTTTGTATTTATTGAAGAAAAAATAACTAAACCTGTGTTGAAAAAGGTGCAGAAGCAAGCTCAGAAAGTGCAAGAGTTCGAACTATCTGAAAAAACTGGGAGAAAATTTAGTGTTGTTGATGGAACTGAATTAGATTTAGGAGAATTTAATATTTTTAATTTAGCCGATGCTTTTGGTAAGAAAGATAAAAAAAGTTTATGGACTTTGTATCAAAAAGCAAAAATGAGAAATATTCCTGATGAAGAAATTCACGGAATCTTAAATTGGCAATTACGGAGTATGATGATTGCTTCAAAAACAAAAACAGCCCAAGAATCTGGCTTGAAACCTTTCGTATATAATAAATCAAAAAAATTTGCTGGAAATTTTGAAAAAGGTGAACTAGAAAAATTATCTTCGAAATTTATCTCTATTTATCACGATGCTCGTAGGGGATTATGTGAATTTGATATTGAAATGGAAAAATTTGTTTTAGGGATATAAAAAAAGTTCGACACAATGTCGAACTTTTTGATGTGTTTTACTTCAATTTAACAAAACAATTGCACCAACGGCTAATGTAATACCAGCAAGAAATTTTATTGTTACTCCGCCGAGTATAATTTTATATACTATCGGCACCATAACTTGAACCATAACCATTGTTATAAATAAGGTACTTGCATTATCTGCGGTTACCTTGGAAAGTCCCTTACCAAAGAGTAACATGCCCATGGCTGACAAATTCGACTTAATATCAATTTCTGGGGTTTTTCCTATTCAAAAAATCATCAACCAATTTTTCTCTCAAATCACTTCTCAAACCGTTATGGTTCTTGAG
>CAZSPC010000007.1:0-46862 GCA_964608745.1 uncultured Candidatus Saccharibacteria bacterium
TGTGGAAGTGATGGGAATCGAACGGAACTTTTGCGCCACTGGTCCGAGCAAAAGTCCGAGGCTTTGGAGGAGTTCTGCGAATATATCGTGAATACTTGGAACGATATGAGCAGAATGGAGGAAAAGGAATCCCACCATCTCCACTACTTCGCTTTCCGCTACGCTTCAAGCTTCGTAGCGCAAGCACAAAAAATCACTATTTTCAAACTAGTGGTTTTTTGTTTTGTTTGACATGAGACTGCCACAATGCTATTGTTTTACTAGAAAAAAGTATAGTTTAAATATAAAAAGGAGGAGAAAGTGGAAAAAACATTGCAATTCCCTGCTGGGACAGGAGAAGATGTAGTTTTTGTCGATCTCACTTATTGGATAGACAAAAAATTAGTTGTTAAAATTGACATGCTGTGGGGTGATGTTAATCCTGATGAGATTCTTGATTTTTTGGTAATCGAAAATCAGATATCAAGCAAACATAATTTTGCCCTGCAAAACATAGAAGGAACAGCGCAAGGCAAAACAACCTTAACATTTCATTAAAAAGGAATTCTATGTCAACACCAAAATGTGTTCAAATACCAGAGAAACTCAAATGTTTAACCAGCAAAAGTGGTCGCTTTAAACACTCAATAAATGGAGGAAAGAAAACTCTCAATGGAACCTTTAAAATTTTACCCGATGGTAAAAAACTAATCGTTTCTTTTGACAGGGATAAAAACCAACATATTAAGGAGAAGGAATTCCAAAACGCTTTGAACGATAAGCAGGGAATTCTTAAATCTGCCCGCAACGGAAACTCTGAAGGATGGAGAAATGCCAAAACAGGAGGTTCTGTTCCTTCAATTAAAATAATAAGCTTCACTAGATAATGTTTCCTACGAGATTTTTGTCTCGCAGGACTTTTACTATTAAGCTAAGAAATGATTATATAGTTTCTATACTCGAGCTGAATAAAATAAGGGAATTAATATGGAAAACGCAGTCATTATAGGACTAACTGTAAACCAAGAAGGTGGGAAAAGAGAATTTTATTAACGACGTAGAGCGAGAACAATAGAAAAACGTAACGTAGTGGAGTTTTTCTATTGTCGAGCTGAGGAGTTAATATAGGTAAATACCTCGATGCTTTGCATCGAGAAAGTACGAGCGAAGCGAGTTCCACAATACCCCGGAGCTCTACTCCGGGGATTCTTTATTATGGATCATTAAGTTTCGACAAAGTATTATTTTTCTACAATCTCAACTTGATTATTCCAATCGCAGAACTTAGAGGAGATGAAACTAGTTTACCTGTCGAAGATATTCGTTCTATATTTCAACCAAAAGTAACAAAAAACGAAAAAACAACAACTTAAAATAGATAACGAGATTTACTTTTTTTTGCTTAATCTTATCTTTCAATTTATTACAAAATTTTCTTTTCATCCAGACATAAGAGAATGCAACAAGACAAAATTATCTGGAATCGAAAAAGAAAACTCTCTATGTTCTATTGGAAAACCTTTAAAAATAATAGTGTTCAAACAACAAATTTATAGGTTTGCAATCAGAATATCATCTATACCAAAAACCTTACTGAACACAATAATTGCATAAAACAAAAGCTGTTACGATCTATTACCTGTAACAGCTTTATTTATTTTTATACCAAAACAACAAAATAAAATAAGTAAGGTAAACTAAGACCATAAGCCAAGCTGGAAAATGCGAAATATGAACAGAAGAAAAAGGTAAATTTGAAAATATTTCTACGATTTTTAACTCGTAATTAAGCAAAGCATAACTGATATATCCAAAAGGAATCGCTAATGTGGTGCTAATCATACCAATTAAACCAGTTAAAAATCCCATTAGCATAGTAATTGGTACAAACACCAATACTAAAAGATTAACCGGAATAGCAACCAGAGAAAAATCACCCATCATATACAAAAGAAGGGGTAAAACAAAAATTTGGGTGGAGATAACTGCTGTTATCGTTTCTCGAAAGTTAAATTTTTCTGTTACAAATTGAAAATATTTTTCTAATTTCGGTGAAAGTGTAATTAGACCTAAAGTCGCCATAAACGAAAGTTGAAAAGATGGGTCAAAAATAAGAATTGATGGGTTGTGAAGTAACATTAAAAATCCAGCTACAAAAAGAATTCTAGTCATCTGACTAATTCGTCCTGTCGCTCTTGCAATCATAACCAATAAAGCCATAATCGATGCTCGAACAATTGTCGCCGAAGCTCCAGTCATAATTGCAAAACCAATAATTCCCAGTCCACCTAAAACACTCGCCAACCCAACAGAAAATACTGAGAAAACTTTCATAATTGAATCAGCTACAATAGTTAAATTATATCCAGACAAAACAACAATATGAATAAGTCCTGTTTTTCGAAAATCTTCTTGTAGATCTTTACCCAAAGATTCTTTTGCTCCCACTACCAAACCTCCAAGCAAAGATGAATGTGGTTCTGGAATGACTTTTTTTACCTCTCTTAAAAAAGCTTTTTTAATTGCAAAAAGTTTTTCTTTGACAATACTCCCATTACCAGCTGAAACAAATTCAATTCGGGGTTGGTACATCTGATAATGAATATTGTCTTTGGCTAAGTAGGAAATATAATCAAATTGTCTGTTTTCGTCAGTTGAAAAGTTTTCAGGTTTTTGTAAAATACCGGAGATTTTTATCTCATCTCCATACTCAAATTTTGGATAATGCCCTGTTGTTACCAAAACTTTTGGTGGGGCACTTTTTTGGAACATAGGTTGGATTTTTAAGCGAGTATTGTTTTCTCTGACATCAGATTCATCAACAATAATCGCTAAAAAAGAAGTTTTGTCACCAACCACATGATCCAACACCCCTTTTCCCGAATTGTTATCAAAAAAATCATATCGTAACATTCCTAATCCAAGAGATAACACAAAAATACCTAACACTAATACTTTAGAAAGTGAGGTACGAGATACACTATTTTTCGATTTTAGAAAATAAAAAAGTAACAATACTCCCGCTAAAAACAAAATCAAAAAGGAAAATGAATCACCTAAATCAAAAAACGAACGAAAGAAAACTCCGCTCGCAAAACCACCCAGAACAATATATAGAAAATCAAAACTCATATATAAAAATTATATAATAAAAAACAGGAAAAGATCTTTGCCTTTTCCCGTCGTATGATACATACACATAGTATGTACAAAAAGAACTTATTTTCTTAACCATCAAATCGGTCAGAACGATTTAATTTTATTGAATACAACAAAAAACGTCACAAGCATTGTACTCGTGACGTTATAATTTAATCTACCTACTTATTTACTTAGCAGGCGGTAAGGGCAACGCGGTGTTTGAGCCGGCCCCTGTTACCATAACCGTAAGGCTTCCTTTTTCTGCTGCTATTTCAACAGCTTCGGCCTTTTTGATTTCCGCTATGGCTAGAATGAATTGACTGATTTCTCCCAAGCTGGCATTATCCGGAATCTTAGCCCCAGGAGGTAAAGCTCCCTCACTATCGGCCGAATAAAAAACTCGAAGAATGGTATCACGAATGGCAGTACCATCTTGACCCCTTTTTCTTGCATCCAAGGTAGCATTAAGGATCTCCGTAACTTTACGCTTACCTTTTTGAACAGCCTCTTTCGTCAACGAAATTTCACGGGTCAAACCCTCATCAACCGGAAGGACTTTCCGTAAATCAACATCGGGAAAACTGAAGGCTGATTCAATCACATCTTCAGGAATTCCCTTGACTTTCATCTTTGCCCTTACAGTAGTTTGAAATTCTGAGGTAATTTTCTGCCGAAAAGATTCTCGCTGCTCCATGAGCTGATTCCAATCTTCAAATTTCGTCCCAGCAGTTCGTACCGCCGAAGTAGCTGATGGAATAATTAATGTATTCCAATAATCTTGTCCATATTGCTGGCGAATCCAACCCATGGCACTGTAATTGAGTACCCAGTGAAAACTAACATCAGCATTCATGGGAATATTGTCCTTTGCCTGTACGACAATTGCGTTACCCTTGCTTGCATTTCGATGAAATGTCATCTGTTGGTGAGATAACTCATAGACAGTCTCCCAAGGTTTTTTCCAATTCAATCCTTCAGAAAAAATCACGCCCTTTACATCAATTTTACCAAACGCAGCGGGCACACCACCATGTCCGGTAGCAACTTGATAATACGAAAGAGCAAACCATGTAATGACAGTCACAACACTGAATCCGGCCCCCCAAAGAGCCCAGAATTTATCACGTACAAAAATCGCAACAATAAATAGTCCCAAAGCAATAAGTGCAAGAATAACAAGAGTCAAAATGGCTCCCATACAATCCTCCTTTAGATTTTGGTTATTCAGATTTAAAAATAATTCGCACCATGCGAATCTCTGCCCAGAATACTAACATTATAAATTTATTATGTCAAGCTTTCGACCATAATATTTTTTATTTAATAGGGTTTTTGTTTACACGTTTTAAAATTTTGTCTTGCTGTTTTGAAATTATTTTTTTGGATTATTTCAAAACTAGATGAGATTCGTTAATTTTTTTGAAAAATTTTCGTGAAGCATATTACAATTACGGTGAATGGAAATTTGAGAAAAAAGAAACGAATATCGCTAGTTTTGGGATAATCCATCATCCATAGCTTGGTTAGCAAGAGCATCCGCTTCACCATTTTCTCGGCGAGGAATATGAGTAAATTTTATATTAGGAAAATGAGTTTTTAGATTTGTTACTTTAACAAATTGTTCAGCTAGTTCTGGGTTTTTAACTTTGTATTCTCCGTTTATTTGTTTAACAATTAATTCACTATCCATCTTTACTTCAATTTCTATTTCTTTAGAATCTTGATTCTCTAACAATTTTTTGGCATTTTCCAATCCTAAAATAAGGGCTTCGTATTCAGCCCAATTGTTTGTTTGAATCCCTAGATATTTTTTTACTTTCAATAACTCATTCCCTTCTCCATCGGTAATATAAACCCCTGCCCCAGCAATCCCAGGATTATTTCTAGATCCTCCGTCTGTGTAAATAATAATTTTTTTCACCCCGTTAGAGACAGGAATCGTTTTAAGCGATTTCTAATATAGCACTTCCCCGTTCCTGTTTTTAAATACTTTTCTCTTGCAAAAGCATCACCTCGACTAAGGCATGCTTCATAATATATTAACACAAAAGAACCTTTATTCTTTGTAGCAGATATCTTATTTTCATTATGTAGCTTAAAACGTTTACGTAGGTCACTCGTAGCTCCTGTGTAAAACTTACCATCTCTATTACTTTTTATTATATAAGTATAGAACATAAAGTCTCTAACGGGGTAAATAAGAAAAAGTATAGCATAAAAAATACACCAAAAAGATAAGATCTTTTTGGTGTATTAAATTAGAAATGAATCTTACCACCAATATAATCCGCGAGATATTTATCACTATAATGATTTAATTTCCCCAAACTATCAGGAAAACAATATATCTCAGATGGTACCTCAACATTTAAATGTTTATTAAGGTCAGATGTTTCAACAGAATCTAGAATGATTACAAAACCATCCCTACCTTTCTTTTCAAAAAAAATTTTTTCAACGGCCTTTACTTTTAACCATTTTATTATCTCTCCACAATCAATCCGGATAACAGTTCCTGGCAAAGGCACTTTTTTTGGTAAACCTAACCTTCTTTTAAAGATCTTACCAAACATCTTATTTCCTCCCTAAAATTACTCTCCAATATATTCAAATCGAGGAACTTCTTTTCCGTCAATTTCTTTTTTACCGAAGAAATCGTTTATTGGTCTAGCCCACAATGTACCCTTAGGATATGTCTCTGAATCATAAAGTTGTTCGTAAACAATCAACATTTCAGAAGTTTTCTTACGAAAAGTCACTCCAACGGTTTTGTATTTTCCTCCTTTGAAATGTCTGTAAAGACCACTTGGAATATCAAGTTCTGTATCAGACAAATAAGTAAAACCAAAAACATCATTTGGATCTTCTGAATGACGTATACGAAGACAAAGTCCATAATTATCAGAATGATCGAAGACTATTTTCTCAGCTATTGTTAATACCTTCATAACCTCTCCTTTTTATTTTATTTAGAGTTTTACTAAATCCAATCTCAGACTAATACAATCATTAAATAAAGTCAATGATTCTAAGTCTTAATTCATTTACATTTCTAAAAGTTGATTTTTCGATATTGGCAATAACAGAGATTTTATCACCCCTTTTAAATTTTACTTCGCCGTTTTCTATTTCATCTGCAAAGAATTTTATTGCTGGAATTTTTTGTCCTTTTTTATTTTGAAAATCTAAACCTAAGTGATTATTTTGTTTTCCAAATATTCGCACATCAAAAATTTCAATATCTTCTATTAGAAAAGTTGGTTTTTCATTACCCACACCAAAAGGCGCGAGTTTATCAATCAAATTAAAATTCTCCCAATTTACATCATCCAAACTAATCTTCTTATCCACCACCCTTTCAAGAGGTTGGGGTCCAGATCTTTTTGTTTTTTTGTAGGATTGAAGAAGTTTTTCTTCAAGAAAATGTATTTTATCAGCGGAAACAGAAAAACCACCTGCTTGTTTATGCCCTCCGATATTTGTGAAAACATTACCTCCTACCCCCTCCATCAAATCAACCACATCAATTAAACCACAAGATCGACAGGAACCTTTTATTTCTCCTTTCCCATCTTTACCCCAAACAAAACAAGTCTTATTATGTTTATCCACCAAGGAGCTCGCCACCAAACCAACCACTCCCGGATTCCAATTAGAATTTCCAACAACAATAACATCACTCACTCCTCTTTCATTCAACTGTTTGTTAGCTTTTCTAACCATTGTCGTTACAAGAGTTTTTCTTTTTGTATTTATTTTATCCAAATAACAAGCAAGCTCACCAGCGATTACCTCGTCATCAGCAGAAAGCAACTCAAAAGCTTTCATTGGATTATCAATTCGAGAAGCAACATTTATCCGAGGGGTAACCATAAAAGCCAAATCATCTTCATTCATTGTGTTCTTTTGAATTTTTACTTTTCGTAATAAATGATTAAGTCCGTGGCGTGGGGACTTTCTCAAAACTTTCATTCCAAAGTATGAGAAGACTCTGTTCTCGTTCTTGAGGGGAACCATATCAGAAACTGTTGCTAATCCCACCATATCAAGAAGCCATTTTTCCCAACCTTTTTTGATTTCTGGAATTGCTCTCAGGGTGTCCGACACACCACTCCGTTGTGCTCCGCGGGGTGTCGAACACCCGTTCGCAATTCTAGAAATCAAAGCTTGCACAAGTTTAAAAACTACCCCAGCCCCTGCAATTTCTGTATCAGGATAATCACAATCATCTCTTTTTGGATTTAACGTAGCAAATGCCTTGGGATATTTTTTACCCACTAAATGATGGTCAGTAATAATCACGTCGATCCCCGCTTTTTGTGCTTCAGTTATTTCATCAATATCCTTAATCCCACAATCAATAGTAATAATAAGACCAACACCATCTTGTTTAAATTTTTCAATCGCTTTTATATTTAAACCATAACCTTCATTTTGTCTGTGTGGAATATAGTTTTCAAAATTTTTATAGTCAATTTTTTTGAAAAAATCTCTTAAAACAACCGCCCCCGGAATACCATCTGCATCATAGTCAGAATAAATCACAATTTTTTCATTATTTTCAATCGCTTTTAAAATCCGGTCAACCGCTCGGTTCATATTTTTCATTTCAAATGGGTCGTGTAAATCACGATAATAATCCGGATTTAAAAATTTTTCTGCCTCTTCCCTAGTTTCAATTCCACGCGTAAAAAGAAGTTGCCCTAACAACTCCGGATAGATTTCAAATTCTTTTTTAACTTTCTCGGGCAATTCTAAATTTCTTAGATTATATTTTTTAGACATTTGAGTATTTTAACACAATATGACACAAATCTACGAATATATACGAATACCACAAATCAACTTTATCCAAATAATAAATTTTTGCTCTGCAAAAATTTATTCGTCAAAGGTCAATTGTCAAATGTTATTTAATTCTGCTAGAATTAAATACATGGATTGTTTATTCTGCAAAATCATAAAAGGAGAAATCCCAAGTCATAAAATTTACGAAGACGAAAATGTTTTGGCTTTTTTAGATATTAACCCAGTAAATCCTGGGCACACTTTGGTGATACCGAAAAAACATTCAAGAAATATTTTTGATATTGAAAAAGAAGACTTAGAAAATGTTGTAAATACAGCCCAAAAAATCTGTCCTGCCGTGCAAAAAGCAGTAAACGCAAAGGGAGTGAATGTAATAAGTAATAACGAACCCGTCGCCGGACAAATTATATTCCACACTCATTTTCATATTATCCCAAGATTTGAAAACGATGGATTAAAACACTGGTCAGGAAAATCTTATGATGACAAAGAGGGTAAGGAAATCGCAGAAAAAATTAAAACAAAAATAAGATAAAATGTGGGTACTGGGTACCCACATTTTTAATAAATAGTAGGGGTCGGACCCCTACTATTTTTATTTTAAAACTTCAATTCCTGGAAGAGTTTCATCTAACATAAACTTGACCATTGCACCTCCACCGGTTGAAATAAATGTTATCTTATCCTCAAAACCTCTTGTAAACAAAGTGGTATCTCCTCCTCCAATTATCGTCTTTGCGTCGGTTTCTACCATAGCCTCAATTATTTCTTTTGTTGATTTCTCGAATCCTTTTGGATAATCCCCAAGAGGTCCATTCATCAAAACAAAATTTGAATTTTTTATTATCTCTTCTAACTGCTTAATGCTTTCACTGCCGGCATCTAAAATTTTATCATCATCCAAAATTTCATTTGGTTTTTTTTGTTTATTCTTCTGCGTAACAACATCAAGGGGTAAAAATATCTTTGGATTTTGAGATAATTCTTTTAAACCAAAATTTTCCTGACTGACCAAAGATTGACCAGTGTTCAAACCTTGTTCTTTGAAGAAATCATTCGCTAACGCTCCTCCAACAAAAACTACATCAAAGACATTGATGGTTTTTTTAATCAAAGGTAATTTAGTTTTCAATTTATTACCGCCTAAAATAAAAAGTGAGGGTTTGTCAGGATTAAAAGAATAAGAAAGATTCTTTATTTCTTCTTCTAATAGTATTCCAGAATAAAACGGTAAAAATTTTGGAATACCAACAATTGAAGCATGTTCACGATGCGAATTTGAAAAAGCTTCGTTAACATAAATGTCGCCCAAAGATGCCAACTGTTTTGCAAATTCTTCATCATTATTCACTTCTCCATCGTTTTGTCTTAAATTTTCTAACATCATAAAACCACTTTGTGGAGACCTAGTCTCCAAAAAGTTTTTAACGAAAGTTAGATCGGGGTAAATATTTTTTAGATAATCAAAAACTGGTTTTAAAGTTTCTGTTTTTTCTCTTCCAATATGAGCAAGGATTATTATTTTCGCCCCTTGTTCTTTCAAAAAATCAATTGTTGGTAAAATTTTTTTAATCCTAAAATCATTTTGAATAACTCCGTTTTCAATAGGTACATTTAAATCAAGTCTTAATAAAACTTTTTTATTCGCTAAGTTTTCTACTTGAGTTATGTTTTTCATCAGAATTATAAATTATTAGCAATTTTTAAAATCTCACCAAAATGTTTTGGATTTAAACTAGCCTTACCCACAAGTAAACCTGCCACATTCCCATTTTCTAAAATGTCTTTGGTGTTTTTTGAATCAACTGACCCACCATAAATTATTTTCGGTAACCTAGTTTTCACTCCATACCTATCCGATAAAATTTTCTTGATAAAAATTGTCATTTCTTGAATATCTTCTGGTGTCATCGTTTTACTTTTCTTGTTAGTACTAATTGCCCAAACCGGTTCGTAGGCAATCACAATATTTTTTAGTGCATTTTTTGAAATTCCTTCCAGAGAATCATTAATTTGTCTATCCAGAAAACGAAAATGTTCCATACTATCATTTCTTTCTTTCTCTCCCACACATAAAACTACTTTCAAGTCTGCCCGAACAGAAAAAAGTACCTTTTGGCTAATCATTTCGTCTGTTTCCCCCATTGCTCGCCTTTCTGAGTGACCGATAATCACATACTCAGCGCCAATATCCTCCAACATCTCTGAAGAAACTTCACCGGTAAATGATCCTTTATTTTTAATAAAAGTATCTTGAGCACCAATAACAATCCTATGACCTTTGTAAGCATCAATTAATTTTTTTATATAAACGAAAGGTGGACAAATAACAGTTTGTATATTTTGCAATCGAGAAGCAACTTTTTTGATGTTATCAAAAATAAATCTAACCTCTGCTTCAGAAGTTGGATTCATCTTCCAATTAGCAACAATCAACTTTTTAGATTTCATAGTCATAATTATAGCATTTTAGATAAAATTTCAATGGCTCATGAGTGAGCCATTGACCGTGGCTTTGTTGAGCTGTTTTTTATGTGCTTGCTCACGCAAGCTAAAGTCTGGATTGCCGCGTCATTAGGAAAAAAATTAAAAATCTTGTTACGTAGCATGCTGCGTAACAAGGTTTTTAATTTTTTTCCTGATTCCTCGCAATGACGAAAGGAAAGGAAAAGACGACCGCGGAGCGGTCGTCTTTAATTTTTTCAATTTTGGATGAGATTCGGTTTTATTTGTGTGGAAATGGAAGAGGGTGTATATCTAATACAGCGACTGACATTTCTACACAAATAAAACCGAAGGTCGCCAAAATTGGGAAAATTACTCGGAGATTACGCGAAGTACTTCCTCAATCGTAGTAAACCCCTGCACCGCCTTAAACATCCCATCCTCAATCATCGTCATCATTCCTTCATTCATTGCTTGTTCTTCAATCTCTTCTGATGTTGCGTTTTTAATAATTAAATCTTTGATAGTCGGGGTTACATTTAAAATCTCATGGATTCCGAGACGACTACTATAACCATCTGAATTAGCTGTTGTCTTTGGTTTATAGAAAGGCACTTTTGCCCAAGTTGTTTTTGGGCCAACAATTTTTTCTTTCTTTAAGAAATACAACAACCTATCCAAATCAACAACATTACCCAAAGATTTTAACTCTGATTTATTCAAATAATATTTAGTAGCCCCCGGACTAAGTTTTCTAACTAACCTTTGGGCGATAATTACATCTAAAGTAGACACCAATAAAAATGGGTCAACTTTCATATCAATAAAACGAGGAATGGCTCCAGCAGCTGAGTTGGTATGCAGAGTAGATAGAACCAGATGGCCGGTCAAGGCAGCGTTAACGGCCAGAGAAGCGGTTTCGGTATCACGAATCTCACCAACCATAATAACATCCGGGTCTTGCCTAACCAAAGAACGAAGCCCGTCAGAAAACGTAAAACCAATATCGGGCTTGACCTGGGTTTGATTTATTCTTGGCATTTGGTATTCAACCGGGTCCTCGATTGTAGAAATATTCACTGCTGGCTCATTTATTTGATCTAACAATGTATACAAGGTGGTTGTCTTTCCTGAACCAGTTGGACCAGTGGTTAAAATCATTCCTGTCTTATGTTTCATCGCACTATGAATTCGTTCCAAACCATCACCATGAAAACCAAGTTTTTCCAAAGTAAAACCAGTAGCTGATTCTTTCAATAAACGCATAACAGTTTTTTCACCGTAAAATACAGGTAATACAGAAACACGAAAAGAAACTTTTTGATCATCTAATTGAATTTTAAATCGACCATCTTGTGGCAACCTTTTCTCATCCAACTTCAAACTGGACAAAACTTTAATCCTAGCTGTAATACTAGCTGATGCATTTTTGGGTAACACCATAGCATCACGTAAAATCCCATCAATTCTATACCGAATAAGTAATTGATTTTCCATTGGCTCAATATGAATATCAGATGCATTTTGAATAATTGCGTGTTTTAGCAAGGTATCAACAATTTTAATAACAGGTAAGTCTTCGGCAATTTTTTTCAAATCTTTTTCTGAAATATCTTCTTCTTTCTCGGTAATTTGTTTTAACGATTGAGATTGTTCTTGGATAATGTCACCAAATTCTACTTTAAGAGATCTTTGATATTGTAAAAGTGCCTCTTTGATTGAATCTTCCCCGGTAAGACGAGGTAAAATCTTTAAGCCAACTTTCTTTTTGATAAAATTAATCGCCTCTAAATCATCCACATCAAGCATAGCCACCTCTAATTCTTTATCATTTTTTTTGTAAGCAATAATATTGTGGTTCCTGGCAATCGGTTCTGGGATAATTGAAAGAACATCAAAATTAATTTTTGATTTAACCAAGGAAACAAAAGGGATGCCCAAAATATGAGCACTAATCCGACGCATCTCATTTTCCGTAATTTTTCCATCTGCTATCAATACTTCGGACAAGTTCTTTTTTTCTTTTCCAGCAATTTTTTGAGCTTTTGTTAAATCAGCCTTAGAAACAATCCCTGAATCTTCAATAAATTCAAGTAATTTTTTATTATCATTTATCATAAATATATTTTATCACATTCGTTCTTGTCAGAAAGTTGATAAGAATACAAACCATTTCATATTCACCTTTTCAGTTTATTTTGACCTAGAAAAACCCAAATAATCTGGGTGTAAAATTATATATTTGCTCCAAACAATCAAATACACACATAGGATCTATGCCAACGATCCCGACAATCACCAGTACGATTACTACAACGATCATTACTCCTACAACCACTAGGACAAGGGGAACAATTTGACCAGGAACAATCACAGCATTCAACGTAATCATTTACCCACTGCCAAGTACAACAAGATTGTGTATTACAAGACCGGCTAGTAGCTGGTTTCGTATCAGAACAATAATTATCATCAACTACCACAGAGTCTAGCTCTCTGGTACAAACTACTGTTCTGGTTTGAACACCTCCTCCACAACTCCTAGAGCAACTACTCCAAGAACCAACATTCCAATAGTATGTGCATTCAGAAACAATTGTGTCGTCTGAATAATCCGTATAAAAAGACTCCCATTCTATGAATGTTTTAGTAGGAACAAAATACTCTACTAATCCAGAGTGTTTTACTTGTTTACAAACCCCATGTGCGTCAATAAGTTGGTCGGTTTCTGTGGTTTTAAAACCAGTTCCGATAGTATTAATAGCTAAAACCAATATAGGAATAAGTATGAAAAAAACGAGAGATATAAAAATTCTTTTTTTATTTAAATTTATTTTTTTTAAAAACAACATATTTTATTAACCCATCAATTGCTTATATTTTACTGTACTTTTTACTAGATAAAAATAAACAAAATTAAAAATTAACGACAAGACCCTGTAGAACTTGTTACAGACCCACCACTGTTACAGTTATAGGTTGTATAGCAGGTGCTACAATTACAACTTACATTTTTATATTTCCAACGATCACGAGGATAGCCAGTTCCTGATTTTCCACCATCACACCGAACACAATTAGACCAAACCCAATCACAACATTCTACATAATCTTTCACAGAACAAGTATCACAACACGAATAACCTGATGAGTAAGAACATGCACTTGATTCAGTCCAAACATCTCCTTCTTCATACACCTGTGTTCCATAAGAACATATATCTACAAAGCTCAAATCAGGTAAGTTATTTTCATTAACTGCAGTTTCAAAATGAGTCCATTCCGTACTTGTTTTTTCTGGAATAAAATAATCCTTGGTTGTATTTATATTAACAACTTTTTTATATCGCGATAAAAAATATGCAGGACGATTATCTCCTACACGCCAACGAAGATATTGAAACCTAACTTGCTCATATACTTTTTCAACCTGTGTCATCAAACTCCAATCAGTTTTTTCCCATGGTTTTTCTATAAACTCATCTTTTTTTGACCAATTCTCATCAATCCAAGCCTCTACCTGACCGCTTTTCACCTCCTCAGAATTAATATTCCATTCTAGTTGAGTCCATGGTTCCAAAGAAAAGGAATATGCTTCAACCTTACCAACCACAACAAAAATAATAACAATAGAAAAGATAATTAAAATAATTTGTTTTATGTTCATGTTTTATTTTTTAAATTGCTATCTAGACTTAAGGAGTTTTATATCATCCTGAAGTTGTAAAATGGCTTCATTCTGCATCTTAATTATACCAAGCACCGGAACAATTAATTTTGGGTAGTCAACGGTTTTATATCCAATAGAATTTGTATGAACAAATTCTGGAAAATACTCTTCAACCTCCTGGGCAATTATACCACTGTCCAGCTCACCACTAATTCCCCACTCAAAATACACTGGGTTAATTTTCAAGATATTTAAAAAAGAATTCTCATCCATTAATTGAATATTTTGTTTAAATCGACGATCTGATGAGTATAAAAAAGCATCAGCTTCAATGTTTCCTTCGACATCTAATTTTTCATTTGGACTCACTGTTCCAATACCTAAATTACCACTCAAATATCCATCACCAAAAACAGACAAGGCATCAATACCCAAACCGGCACTTTTGATTTGGTTTTCTGTTCCTACATTGATTGGTGCAGAAACATTTCCGTTGGGTGGTCCTTGGGTTGGGCCTGTCCAAGCATAGACATAATTAACACCGATCGTCAATACAAACGCAAAAAGGATTATTTTTATTGTTTGAATTATTTCTGTTTTTAAAAAATTCATATTTATTAATGTTATATAATATTAATTTAATAATTATTTAAAATTCTCGATAATCAGTACCACCACAATCATCTGGACAATTCACAAAATTCTCTTCCTTTTCAACCTCACACTCTCCGTTACCACAAATAGGGCCACAATCATCCGGACAGTTTTCATAATTTTCCCCTTTGTCTGTCTCGCAATTATCGTCACCGCAAACAGCACCACAATCAACCTCACAATTTATATGGTCTTCGCCGATACCACAATTACCATTCCCACAAAACTCATCCATCCTAACAGCATCAAAATCAACCCAGCCAACCACATCAGACCCCCAAGCATACCCAGTAAAAAAACCCGTCCCTTCATCAAGGCTAACCCCATACCCTTCATTAGTATCACTCATTTTAATCCAACCGTCCCAGCCATCAACCTCATCCGCTCCAGCTAAAGCCTGCGCCCAACCTACTATATTACCGTTACCAACAAGTTTTGCCCCATGGTTTGGTGCTTCCGGATATCCAGAGGTTGGAGCAAAATCAACCCAGCCAATATTATCAGACCAAGCATAACCAGAGAAGTTGCCACTCGGACCATCAATGCTAACCGAATAACCAACCCCATGAGTATCATCACCGTCATTAGTCATCTTTATCCAACCAATAGTATCAGACCAAGCATAACCAACGAGAGAACCAGATGTAGATTGCACTTGCTTTTGGTGAGTTAGAAAAACTACAGCCAGAATAAACACCAAAACAAAAAAAGTTATTAATATTTTGTACGTTTTTTTAATCATTACTTATTCATCAATGAATCTAATATATCCATTTTTTCCTTAGTGGTTAAATCACTGTCTGGGTTTAGGGTTTCTTTTTTTTCAACTTTGGTTAAATCTATTTTTTTTGTTTCAGTTAAAGAATCAAGGATATCTGTCTTTTCAACAAGAGTAAATTCTTTTTGTATTTTTCTATCTTCTACGAAAAGTCGCCTTTCGCCAAACTGAAAACCAACATCAAAATAAGATACACAAACCAAAAGAATGATAACAATAACCGCTAAAATATAGTGGAGGTTTTGTCGTACAAAATTAATTTTTTTAAAATCTAACTTCATTTATATAAATGATACAGCAAAAAAATAAAATAGAAAATAAGAATTGTGGAAACAAAAACTGCCAGGCTATAAAGTCTGGCAATTTTTGTTTCTTAATATAAGACTAAAATTCAATAATATTTGATGTACAATCAGCTGGGCAATTCACGAAATTCTCACCCTCTTCCTTTTCACACTCACTATTTCCACAATAATGAATTTTGGTTGAACAACTTTTGGCAGTTTCGGCATGAGTTCCTACACAAGTCCAATTACATCTTTCTGTTCCAGTTAAGTCACTTCTACCAGCAGGGTCTTCTGATCCACCACCCGGACAAAGATTTGATGCTTCTCCTTCATAAAAACTTTCACAATTAATATAATTTGGATTGTCCATTTGTCCACAATCAGCCATTGCATAACAAGCATCTTCTATCAAAACATTATCAGGCCGACAAACATACTCACATTTTTTACCAGGAGTACAGGCTGTTCCGTGATTACCAATTAAAGTTCTTTGGGTTGTATAATTAGTTAAATCTTTGTAAGTATCACTATCACAAGGAACTGATTTGGTCGGAATCGCTCCAATACATCCATAAACATTAACAGTTTCTGTATCAGAAGCAGTAAATCTTACTCCTTCGGAATCACAATTGGCTTCCATTTCTACTTTAGCTTTGTAAGGTCCTGGTGTTAAATATGTACAAGTAAAATCAAGAATTGGATTATCATTCGTATTGATAGCACTACCTGTACCATCACCACAAAGGAAATTAAATCTAAGACCACTGATTGTCTCGATTGGATTTAAATTAGCATAACCGGTTACTAACTGAGAAACAAAATTCATTTGATAATTAGAGTCAGCAGTTCCGGTTCTTGGTGTAGGTTCCAAGGACACATCAACATCACAAGCTAGTTTGTTTGCTACACAGCTTGCGTCATCACCCGAACCATTTTGACCACCCTCACATTTCCAACCGAAAAAAGTGTCCTCAGCAACCAAATTAATATCTACCCCAAACAAACAGAGATCTTCCTCCGAAATACTTGAAAGTCGTGGATATTTTCCTCCGTGAGCCGTACCACACATTCCACAAGTCCTTGTATTTGAAGCATCAGAACATTTTGATCCACTTGTTGTTCTTATTTGTGGACCCCTTCCTGTTTGTACTCCATTTACACAATCTGACCAAATATTATAACCTTTGATGTATGTACAAGTTGGTGTTGGTGGTTCGGGTTTCGGTTTTGCGGATGAAGGACTAGGACTTCGACTATAGGTTCTTTTTTTATAAGTACCTTTCTTTGAACTAGATGTTGATTTTGTAACAACAAAATAAGATTTAGATGTACTAGGTTGCCTAGGATAATTTCCACAACTATGATCACCATTGTCTGCAAAAGATTTTTTTGCCCCAACAAAAGAAATCGCAACAATCGCAATTATTAAAACTATTTTACTGATTTTTTTCATATTAAACTTTAATTTTATCTCCTAATTTTTTATATTTATCTGCATTATTTTCATCTCCTAATTCCATAAAGCACGCTTCCATAATGTAGTACAAATCTTGTTGTATTGTCGGTTTATTTGGATCAAGTAGTGAGACATCGTCATTAATTAAATTCAAAGCTTTTTGAACCATATCGATAGCATCTTCAAACTCTCCTTGTCCATACAAAGCATGTGCAAGTTCTTGGTAACCAGCAGTCTTGTTTGGAGCTAGATCAATCACTTTTCTCGCTGATACTTCTGTTTTCATATAATCTTCTTTAAGAGAATACAACCTAGCAAACATTATGTATAGATTAGGATCACTAGGAGCTAATATTTTTGCTTGCAATAAATAATTTTCTGCACTGGCTAAATTACCACTCTTCAAAAACATATTAGCTACAACTTGCAAAGCTTCTGACTTGATAAGAGGATCGATTTCGTACGAAGTAATGACTACCTGACAATGTTTAATAGAATCTCGAGTCAATCCCATAAATGCTTCTAGACGACATAACTGAGAATAAAGTGGTAAATAAACATTGTCTGTATCCATTCGATCTGCTGTTTTAAAACTACTTAAAGCATCTCGTAAATTACCCATCATATTGTATGTATGTCCTTTACCTGTATAAGCACTCAGATTCTGAGCATCCAATTCAATTGCTTTATTATAAGAATCAATAGCTTTTTCATAATCCGGTTTAATTTCATAAACATAACCTTCGGTAGAATAAATATCTGAATCTTCCGGATCAATTTGTTTCATTTTCTCAATCACTGCAAAAGCTTTTTCAATATAAGGAGTTTGACTTCCTCCTTGTTCTTGTTCTTTTAGACCTTGTTCGGCATAAACTAATGCGAGTGCAATTAAACTATCCAAATCTTCTGGATTTTGAGCAACTAACTCTTCAAACACTTCCACGGCATTATCATTATGGGTAAATAAATAATCATCAGCTAAAGTTTGTGGGTCATTTTCTTTTAGATAAGCTACTTTTGTTTCAACTGTATCTATACAAGCTTCTTTCCTTCCTTCTTCTTGAATCTCATTACAAATGTTTGGGTTAGATTGTCCTAAAGCTTGGTTATATAAAGCCAAATCATAAACCACGTAAGTACATTCAGAATTAAGATCCATATCTTCTATACAATTACAAACATTCAAATCAGCTGTTGAAATGGCTTCACTATAAGCTTCTTTTTCGTTTACAAACCCACATTCCACTACATTTAAATCGGTTAAGATGCGATCAGGTATCCGATATTGTCCATTATTATTAAGCATCCCCGAAATTATCAAAACAGCCACAATAATAATAGATGCAAATATTAAAACATATTGAACAATTTTTTGATTTGAATCCTGCATATTTTTAATTTATTAGCGTATATTATTACTTAATAATACAACAAAAAAGCATTCTCATAAATTGAGTATGTGGATAACCATTGCTTTCCAAAATAAGTTGTGTTAGAGTGTCTATATCTGAAATGTTCGTCGAGTGACGGACTTTTTTTAATAAAAACAACGATCGAAGAGAGTATGTTTTTATTAACCCTGTTAATCAACCTTTCAAACTTTCATGAATTTTTATTATGTATACATTTTATTATCTATAAAGGACAATAAATTCTACACAGAATATGCAAAAAATTTGAAAGTTAGATTTGACGAACATTGTCGTGGTCAGGTAATTTCTACAAAGGATAGGAGACCATTAGAATTAATATATTATAGAGCTTGTTTAGATGAAAAAGATGCAATACGAAGAGAAAATTATCTAAAAACATATCATGGTAAAAAATTTATCAAAAAGAGAGTCAAATCGTATTTAACAGGGTAGAAAATATTTAAACTAGTTAAAAATTATAAATAATAGAGCATGTGAATTATATAAATAAACCCATGTTGAATATCACAAGAGCCGAAAAATAAATGGCTCACGCATGAGCCATTTATTTTTCGGCTCTTGCTACTCAAATTTCTACGAAATTTGATTCAACAGGGTAAAATTTTTCTAACTCGCTACGCTTAAACAAGTGCTTTAAATTTAAAAATTCAAAGTAAGTAAAATTTTATGTTTGACTTAAAAACAATCAATACTGTTCTAGATCAACTAGAGCAAGATAAAAACATACCTCGTGAAAAAATTATCGAGGCTATTGAGATGGCTTTAGCCAGCGCTTACAAAAAAGAGTATGGTAAAAAAGGTCAGATTATTAACGCTAAATTTGATCTCGGTACAGGCGCAACTGAATTCACTCAATCTAAAATCGTTGTCGAAGAATCAATGCTTAAGCCCGAATTAGAAGAAGGTGAAGTTGACCCAATTGCTGTTGAGTATGAGGAAAAAGAAGAAGAGGATCCAAGAATTCGATTCAACCCGGAACAACATATTTTAATCGAAGACGCTAAAAAAATTAAAAAGAATGTTGAATTGGAAGAAGAAATAATTTTTCCATTAGAAGCTAAAACTGATTTTGGACGAATTGCAGCTCAAACTGCAAAACAAACAATTATCCAAAAAATTCGAGAAGCCGAAAAAATATCAGTTGCTGGAGAATTCGAAGGAAGACAGGGTGAAATCGTCAGCGGAACAGTCCAAAGAATTGAAAGAGGAAATGTTTTTGTTGATCTTGGGCGAGCAACCGGAATCCTACCCTACGAGGAACAAATCCGAGGTGAACGATATGGACAAGGTGAAAGAGTTCGAGCTTATCTTTATTCAGTTGATGAAGGAGCAAGGGGTGTATTTTTGAAATTATCAAGAACCCATCCTCAATTCTTACAAAAATTATTTGAAATTGAAGCACCAGAAATTAATTCGGGTGTAGTAGAAATCAAAGCTATTGTTCGAGAACCCGGATCACGATCAAAGGTTGCTGCCTTTTCAGCTGATGAACATATTGACCCAATCGGTTCTTTGGTTGGACAAAGAGGAGTTCGAATTTCAACAATTATGAGCGAGTTAAACGGAGAAAAAATCGATATTATTGAGTGGTCAGAAGATCCATACAAATTTATTGAAGGAGCTTTGTCACCTGCTAAAATATTAAATATTGAAATTCTTGAAGAAGAAGAGAAAAGTGCAGTAGTAGAAGTAGCCGAAGATCAATTATCCCTTGCAATTGGTAAAGGAGGACAAAATGTTCGTCTAGCAGCTAAATTAACAGGGTGGAAAATTGATATAAAAGGTGTTGGAGGGTCAGCTGGCGAGTCATCAGATGAATCAAAACAATCAGAAGACTTATCCTCCGAAGCTTTAGCGAAGGGGGAAGAGGAATCAGAAAAAGTTGAGGAAGTGGAAGAGGTGGAAAAAAAAGAAATCAAAGAAGAAGAAAAAGAAGAGAAAAAACAAGAAAAAGAATAAAAATTCTCAAATATTTTGAGTTACGAAACTATCTTCGTAATTCAGAGTCAAATAAAAAAATCGATTACCGTTATGTAATCGATTTTTTTATTTACCACTAAATGTCCTATAGGACATTTAGTGGTAAAAAGAAAAAGTGAATACTGTAAACCTTAATGTATTCACTTTTTATTCTTATCGAATAACTTCTTTTAGTTTTGGAACAATTTGTTTTTTACGAGAGACTAGATTATCGACAAACAATGCTCCTTCTTTTTCCTTAGCGTTAAATATTTTTTTAAACAAATCTACTTCATCATCTCCGGACACCAATGTATAACTTTCTTCATTCAAGATATCTATAATTGAAAAGAATACCCCTTTCAAATCGTCTTTTTCTTTTATATCTTCTAACTTATCAATAATTTCTTTTCTCCTATCAAGACCGAAATTTTTATTAGTGGTTTCCATCACCCCTACCCCATAACTTTCTCCCCCAAATTCGAATACTTTGTAATCAAGTTTGATTAAATCTTCTGTTGATATATCCCCCAGATCACTTTTAGCATTAAACATTTCTAAACTAAAAGGTTCCAAATCATCGATCTGTGCAATTTCATTTAATTTATCTGCTATTTTTTTATCCTCTTCTGTTGTAGTGGGAGACCGGAAAAACAATGTATCGGAAATAATTCCAGCCAACAAAAGCGATGCATTTTCTTTATCAAGTTCTGCTTTTCTACTTTTAAAAAACTTTTTAGCAATAATTGAACAAGAAGACCCAAGTGGTTCAATATGAATTTTAATCGGCTTATCAGTTTCAATTTTCACTTTATGATGATCAATAATTTCAACAATATCCAAATCATTTACATTGTTAATACTTTGAGTTTCTTCATTATGATCTAGTAAAACAATTTCAGAATCTTTTGGAAGTTCTCCAACAATCTCTGGTTGTTCTATGCCAAATCTTTCAAAAACAAATTTTGTTTCATTATTCAAATCACCCAAAGCGTATGCTTTGGCTTCTTTTCCTTTTTGAGTCAAGAAGTTTTCGTATACCAACGCCGAACAAATTGTGTCAGTATCTGGGTTTAGATGTCCAATAATGTGCTTCATAATTTTATTTAGATTTTGGTTGCAACACTTTGTCGACAATTCCATACTTCTTAGCCTCCTCTGCTGTCATCCAGTAGTCTCTATCTCCATCTTTTTCTACCTGTTCTTTTTTCTTTCCGGTTGCCTTTGCAAGTATTTCGTAAAGTTTATTTTTAAGTGCAATAATATGTTTTGCACTAATTTCGATATCTTTTGCCTGACCTTCTGCCCCACCAAGCGGTTGGTGAATCATCACTTCTGAATTAGGAAGAGCAAATCTTTTTCCTTTTTTTCCTTCGGCAAGAATCACTGCTCCCATAGAAGCTGCCATTCCAACACAAACAGTTGAAACATCTGGCTTTACATGATTCATAGCATCAATGATAGCAAGACCTGAGTCAACTCTGCCCCCAGTAGAATTTACATAAAGAGTAATATCTTTTTTTGGATCCTCTGATTCAAGAAATAAAAGTTGGGCAATAATAGTATTAGCCATATGATCATCAATTGATCCCCCAATGAAAATAATCCGGTCCTTTAAAAGACGGGAATAAATATCAAAAGCCCTTTCGCCAAATTGTGATTTTTCTATAACTGTTGGAATTAACATAGTGGTAGTTTTTAGTTATTAGTTTATAGTTTTTAGTAATAAGAATATAGCAAATTTTACCTATCCAAAATAGACTTGACATTGGTTTTGTTTGGTGATAAATTGATTGCGGAAAAAATAAGCTCTAATCTTAAAACAAAAAACTTGAAGGAGAATTTTATGGCAAGCCGAGAAGAGATTTTAGCAAAACTAAAAATCGCCAAAGAACAAGATGAAAATAACAGACTTCTTGTTATCATCTATCGAAGAACTAAAATAAAAATCTGCGGTTTCGTACAAAAAATATATGATGATCATATACTAGTCAAAGAATTTACCTCCCACCAAAATGCCACGGTCTTCATCGACAATATTGTCGATGTTGAAGAAGTAAAATTCATCCCAATAGAAATATAATAAGTGGCTTTACTAAGCCATTTTGAACACCTCAACCCGTTGAGGTGTTCAACCAAAAACTGCCAGCAACTCGGTTACTGGCAGTTTTTTAATTTCTCAACAATATGGGATATCCGAATAAAAAATGTGTTCATAATTCTCGAGGAGAGAGATTTCTGTTCATAAAGAACAAAAATTACGAACATTTTATTCAAATATCCCATATTATTGAGAAACTTAGTAACTCGGTTACTAAGTTTTCTGTTTCACGCTTTTGCGATCATCAGCACAGACGCACATCTGTGTACAGAGTACCTACCAACAACCAAAACCACTGGTTGTTGGTAGGATTTTTTTAATTTTTTATCTTTTGAGCGTGGCGAGAATGCTGAAAGGATTATCGGAATAATCCTCATCACCTGTCGAAGCAACCATTCCACCGTCTGGCTTCTGAGCATTACCGCCACTCATCAACCTTTTCCAGATCCAATCGGCGACATCATTCGGGTCGAAACCCTGAAAAAAGTCGTCTCCGTCCAATCCGGAAATTTTGGCAAAGTGATCATAACGACGCCCCCGGCCACAATTGAGGCAAATATGCCGGTCAAGATCAGCAGGATTTAAACCATCAACATTTGAAACAAATGTTCTCAGACGATCAAACCCTTCATCTTGAACAGATACCATCTCAATAAGCCATTCGGGGACATTCTCACTCAAAGCCCGCTCACGATCCGCCTTGTTCTTCTCGCGAAGTTTGGCTTCTCGTTTTTGGCGTGTGGTTTGAAATCCAGGAGTCAAGCTTTCGCCTGTCTCTGGATGAATCCAACCTTCGCCAACACTCGGGCTTGCACTACCTGAGGCAAGTCCAGACTGGCCGCCCCACTCTTCTTCTAGTTCTTCGAGCAGAGTTTTAAGAGTTTCCATCTGCGCCTCGGTTAAACCACCGACTGGCAGGTGATACACTTTAAATTCGTGCTCAGAAGCTCGCGTTCCTTTTTTCCAAGAAATCGCCAGCTCCCCAGGAAAAACTAACAACCAATCTTTATATCCTTCACTCTGATATCGAGCTCTCGGATTATTGATTGAATCATTTTCCCGAAAAGAACCATCCGGACATACCACCCAGCCGTCGCCATTATTGGAGCCACTTCGACGACACCAAATTTCGCGAAAACCGGTGTAGGCATCCTGAACAGAAGAAATGTTGCTTTTGACTGTCTTAGTCAGGCTCTCACAAATTCCCTTAACCCCATCATAATCACAAGAATTCAAAAAGATCCTTGCTTTTTCGATATCGGTAGAAACTTGCTTTTGCCAAACTTCTCTCAAACTGTCGTCGTCAACCTCATCAGTTAAATCGGAGATCTCAGATTCGGTTTGAGAAACAACAGTCTCAGCAACCCGATAGGAGTCGCCGGATTTTTCTCTCAGTGCCAGCGCATCGTTTTTGAACGCTTCAATTCGTCCAGCCATATCATTGGCTTTGCGATCTCGAGCATGCTCAGAAACAAGTTCTTGCAACTGACTCTGAAAGGATTTTCCGGTTTCGGTCAATGACCAACCCCAATTCTCCTTTTGCCAAGGCTCCTCGCGAGGAACATCAAGCTCAGAAGAACAATCGAATCGTAGAAGCTTCTCAACCAACTCAGGAAAAGTCATTGCAGACTGTCCCTCAGAGAGAAGTTTTACTTGCCGACCGGACGGCAAAATCACACTCTCAACCTTAGTGGAATAAACAAACTCATTCTCCACCTCAGCCTTGGCGTGAAAATTATCAGACCAATCCTTACTATAAACAACTGTAAGGGTTTGACCATCAACTTCCACCGTCTCAGGGTTTTCTGTTTCAACTTTTTTCCGCTCACTGTCAGAAACTTTCGGAAGATACAAATCTTTTTCCGAAACTTCTTTTATCAGAGCAGAACGGAGATCCTCAACCGAACGAATCCAAATTGGGAGCTTGGTCATATAAAAATCAACCAAATCACCCATAGTAATTCGTTGAAAATCTCCACCAGAGCGAATCCACAATCTTTCGCAGTCATCAATTACCGCCTGATTATGGATAACAAAATTCCCAATACGATAGTGGCTGATATCACCATTGTTCTGAGTATTAACAACGGCGTTATTTAAGAAATAACGCAGAACACTCTCAGACGACTCAGGAATAATGTTGATTTCGGTAACTTGGGTTTTGAGAAAAAAGTGTTGCTCTTTTTCCCAAACAACACCCTGATCATCCAGAGTGTAATTACCAGTCAACCTCCGCTCAAAAAGTTTCGGCAGAATTTCTTCCAGCCACTCCTGTTGAATAGGAGCAACTTCATCCACCAAATACCAAGTACGGCCACGACGACCGTCCATTTTGGTAGGGTGTCCAACCAAGGCAATACTCGGATTATCACAAGGTGCATTATAGGACAGACTAATTATCCCAATACCACCTTGGTATCCGCAGTCGGTGTTAATAACGATGTTATCAACCCGACCTGACATCAACGCTTTGGTCAGATCATCGGAAGAAAAATCCCGATTCTCGACGATTCCATTTTGCAGAGTTAATGGTGACCGCTTAATGTCATCAATGATCTGCCGGATGGTTCCGTCCACCATTTGGAGAGCTTTTATTTTAAGACAACGCCCTTGACACCAGACGCGAATCTCTTTTTGCCAGTTGAATTTCGGAAAAATAACATCTTCCTTATTTTTCAACTGACGAGCTCTCTCGGTATTCTGTTTCCGAGCAATCGCTTTCAGCCGAGCCTCTTCTGCTTTATAGGCACGATACATCCGCACCTGTCCAGTAAAATCACTCAGCTCTTCTCCGGCGAAATGTTTACGCAGGAGAACAGCGATTTTTCTTGCTCCATCTCGCCAAGAGTATCCGTCGAGATCAATTTTGAAAAAATCACCTTCTTGGAAAGCCCAACTCGGCAGATTTTCCAAATCAAACTCAATTTCCTGATCAGAACAAAGAATCTCTAACAGCTCTTGGTCAATTGACCAGAAACCATCGTCTCCATTCTGACGCGGAAAAAATGAAATACCTTGACATTCCCGAATAGCTGAAGAAATAACTGTTTCAGCCAAAACTCCTAATTCATCCGCCGTGACCAAAGCCATGGCAGATTCAGGGTCAATCGGGAATTGGAGCAGAAGATCGCCCAATTCCGTGATTTTTTCCTCATCATCCAATGCTCCCATTTTTTGCAAACGAGAGATGGCGATTTCAATTCGCTCTGTTGAGGGCGAATCGATGAAAGGAAATTCACGGATTTCAGGAAAACCTTCAACACCGGAAACCAACTTGGCGAGTTGGAGGCAAACCGAGGTCATCGGTTCGTTCAAAACTGCCGGTTTCGGATATTGCTCCAGCATACTGTATTCGGTTCCTTGAAAAGAAACTGGCACATACAGTCCCGGAGCTGTTCGTCCGGCACGACCCTTGGCTTGATCAGCCTGAGCTCGTGCTACCGGAACGGTCGTCAAACGACCACCGCCAACAGCGTTGGTTTCCATTCTCTTAACCCTCAACGAGTCAAGAACAATCCGAGTTCCCGGAATTGTGCGTTGAGAACGGAGGATCTCGGTGGCAAAGACAAAACGGATTACACCCCTGCGAACAGGAGCTTGCACCGCCGCGTCTTCCTGAGCCGAAGACCAACCACCCAAACCAAATACCTCAATTCTATTGCCACAATTCAGACGATTAACTTCCTTCTGAATCGCTTTGACAGAATTTTCGATATCCAATTTGCCGGGCAGAATTCCGATAACGGTTCCTTCTCTCATCGGCTCACCTGGTCCGGCTGGTAGTTCACCATTTTTAGCAAAGCCATTAACCAATTTTATTGCAATATTGGTCACAGCTTCTGAATGGTGCTCATGACTAACCACTGTTCCCAGTGGATATTCATGAACTTCCACCGGGAAACATCGACCCTCAACAGAAATTACCGGGGCATTATCAAAAAACTCCGAAAATTTCTTGGTGTCGATTGTAGCGGAAGTTACAACCAACTTAGTTTCGGGGCTTTCCGGCAATAATGCCTTAATAACCCCAAGAAGACTATCAATGTCGAGTGTACGCTCGTGCGCTTCATCAACAATGATAATTCCTTCCGGCAACTTCCCTTTCTTAACAATCTTACTGCGAAGGGAAGCATCCACCAGCATAATACCTCTGGTCTTTTTACCGGTAAAATTTTCCGCCTTGCCACCGCGGGCAGCCAACCGATAACCGATCAGCCCGCCAAGTTTACACTGCATTTCTTGTGCAATGTACTTGGAGATGGCCCTGACGGCATTTCGGCGAAGCGAAGTCATCCAAACTTTTGTTTTTGGCAATGCCAATAACAAAGCCTGAATGATCCGGACCGTTTTACCGGCGCCGGTGTCTGCCTCGACTATTGTTACTGGATTATTGGCAACAGTCTCAGCAATCTCGTTGAGCCGATGGTCAATCGGCAGTTTTTTCCTCTTTAACTCATCCGACCATCGGCCGGACTCCTCGATAGCCTTCATTCGATCTCCTCACGAGCAAGCTTTCTGACAAACAATGCCAAAAATATCCTTGCTAACTCGCGCGTCCATTTTTTCAGGACACTTGCTGATAACCCTATGTATTCAGGCTCAGCCACAAAATACGAGCAAGGATATTGCTCAAAAAATACAAAATTTCAAAGAACACTTAGTAGTTGAACTACTAAGTCTGCTTGTTCTTTATATTTCACAAGCAGAATTTTGAAGAAATTATTTACTAGAAGCCTCGCTTTGTCCTATCGGACTAAAAAGCAAGGCTTCGTGCACAATTTCTTCAAAATTCTGCCAATGTTTTTAATATTTCCTCCTCAGAGACCACTAAATAATTAATGATTTCTGTAAGAGGGTTCAGGTAGTCCTCCACCTACCTGAACCATTTAACCACTTTTTTAATTTAAATTTTTTGCAGATAATCCGCCGTTTGGCTGTAAAGCCTTGGCAGGGGGCGGATGATGAGATTGGGTCGGAGCAGGACGCTCCAGTCTCTCATCTGGAAAGATCTGTCAAAAAATTTACCAATTTTTTAAAGCGCTACAAGAAAAATTATCCTTGTCATTTAGTACCGATGTCGTGTTGAAAGTTTTTTATGACATCGCATACTTTAATGCCAACTTTGGCAAGCGCTCGGTTTTAGGAAAATACGACGAAGCCTTGCTTCTGCCCGTAGGGTGAAGCGAGGCTTCTGGAAGGATTTTCCTAAAACCGAATGCTTGTCTTTCAAAATTCAAACAAAATTCAAAGTATAACTACAAATTTTCAATTTAAAAAAATCAAAAACTTGATAGTTAGCAGAATCTCAAACCATGAGATTCTGCGAAGAGACCTTTTTTCATATAAGATTTCGTAACAAATTTTTCAAATTTCGGACGAGACGAAGTTTAGAAAATTGAAGCGATGCCTAAGCATCGTTGAAATTTTATAAACAAGTCGTAGTCGAAACTTGAAAATTTGAACGAAAAAATTATATGGAAATAGGTCTAAAACCCATGAGAGTATATTTTGCTAGGGAGGATTTGCTCTCGTTCCTCCGAAAGTTTTTTTAATGTCGTCTGCACGACTATCCGCCTGAGACGGATTTTTTTGAAAGTGTTTTTGGTAAACCGGAACTTACTTTCAACAAACCGGTCGAAAAGCTTTTAGCTAAAGATTTTTGCGCATCTCTGCGCATTAACCTCAGTTTTGCGGACTTTTTTTGCCCGCTTAGCTTTTCTTTTTTGCCGATTTTCATCGGCATTTCCACCCTTCCGGACACAACCAGAAAGATGGGTCTCGTCGTGACGCCGGCGCCTTTCGGCCTGCCGGCGCTTCTCGGCCTTGGCCGCCTTGCGAACCTCTTGGTTCCATGCAAGGTTGGCCTCGACCAACTCTCTTTTTTTGTCGCGTGGCTTGACCACGCGACATTGTGAGGTGGTTACCTCACTTCTCAAGATTCTCTTTGCCATACTTTCCTCCCTCCTCCGCCTCTGCGGAGAAAAAATAATAATCTAAATCTCGATAAAAACACCATTGTTAATATCGAGAAATTAAAAATACAAATTGCAGGCAATGCCGGAGTCGAACCGGTGGGCTTCGTCACCCAGAGGCCGACCTCTCCACTGCCGTTGAAAATTTTTGACTAGAAGCAAGGCTGACCCTACGGGCTAAAAGCCTTGCTTTGTCAAAAATTTTCAACGGCAGTGGCAAACATTAGTTTCAACGAACTTTCCCCACTCAGTAGCCGAGCTACTGAGTTATAAGGAAATTTATGGGTACAAAAATGGTTAAGTTTTATATCCCATCCGATCTCCTTACAAGAAAACGGTTTGTAAAATGTATCAATTGATAATCGATTTCCGTCGAAAAATGACCTATCCAACACAATTAACAAGGTTTGCAGTCTTGTTTGTGTTTTCAGCATTTCACAAGCAAACGAAATATATAAGATTATTATCCACTTCACTCTCTCCTCTTGGGAACTCAATGTTCCCTTCTACACTTATCGGTTGTAGACCACCGTCCATCAATTGACGAATCAGAGGTGAAGCGCAACCTAATATATTCCTAATCAAAGAACTTATCGAGAATACTTTATTCTCTCTTCTCTTTTATGTTATTTAGAGAATGATGAAGATAAGTGGTGGAATTAAACAACCTCGAAGTGTTGTGTTCCTGTACTCTCTCCTCTTCATCATTCTTTAAACAAAAAACAGTCAGATATCTTCTTCTCGAGTGAGAGAAAAACATCTGACTGTTTTCTAATTTTAGAAATAACTTTTGCTATAAGCTACCTGCTACAAGCTACTGGCTATTTAAAACTCTCTCCTCAAAAAGTTTTAATATTTAATTTTCAATCTTATACCTATATAGTAGCATAAGTTAATTTATTTGTCAAGGGTTTTCTTTCGTCATCTATATTTCCCGCTTTTCGATACTGTAAGTATAACATAATTAAATTATTTGTCAATAGTTTATGTACAAAGATGTATCCAAATCAAAAAAGCGGACACTTTTTGTGTCCACTTTTTGGGGTACAGTTCATACTGGGTACCCACTTTTTTGATTATTTCTGATCTTCCAGAAGTTTAAAGACTTCATTATTTGAAAGCATCATTTTCACATAAACTTCGACATTTTCTTGCCTTGCTTCTTTGTGTTGAGCTATTATCGCATCGACATTTTTCTTTACTTCGTCTTCTGGCGGAGTAATTTTTTCATCAACTGCAATTTGATTTAACACTAATTGATATTTTACCCTGTTTTCTGCATCTGCTCGCCATTCTTTTCTCAAATCTTCTTCTGTCTTTTTAATCTGTTCCAAGTATTTATCAAATTGTAATCCCATTCGAGAAATATTATCTTGCATCTCAGCCAACATTTTTCGTAATTCTGTTTCAATCAAAACTTCCGGCAATTCTACTTTGGTATCTTTGGAAATAGCCGACAAAATCTCCATTCTTTTCTTCTCTTTTGCTCGGTGCTCTTTTTCGTGCTCAATATTATCCTTCAACTTGG
Organism: uncultured Candidatus Saccharibacteria bacterium; assembly: GCA_964608745.1. Taxonomy (GTDB): domain Bacteria; phylum Patescibacteriota; class Minisyncoccia; order Phycocordibacterales; family UBA12079; genus UBA12079. The sequence goes on from CAZSPC010000007.1 coordinate 30,213, forward strand.
CTTTAAAATCAGCTACATCTTTAAAATCCCCAACTGTTTTCACAAATTCATCAGTCAATTCTGGAAGTTCATCTGATTTCTTCTCTAAATCCTCTTTTGTTACTTCCTCACCTTCTTTTTTAATGTGTTTTTGAGCTTTTTGAATTTGCTCGATTGTTTTGTTTAGCTCTTCATCTGTTACTTCTGTATCGTCACCTTTTTTCGCCATTTCTTTTTTAGCAATCTTCTTGTAATCAGGTAGTTTAATCTCCGGCATTACAGCAGTAGTAATTTTAAATTCCAAAGGATTATTATCTGCCAATTTTGTAATCGCAATCTGAGGTGAACCAATCACATCAATCTTGTTTTCCATTACAATAATCGGATAGGCATCATTCAAAGCATATTGTGCCATTTCGTTTAAAAGAGTCATTTCCCCTACTTTTTCAATCAAAATTTTCTCAGGCACCTTCCCTTCTCTAAAACCATCTACTTTTATATTTTGTCCCAAAGACTTAACAGCTCTTTCTCTATGCTTTCCCCAAATCTCAAACGGAATTGATCCAGTAATTTCAACAGTTGAGTTGTCTTTTTTATCTATTTTTACATCCATAATAATTTAAGTTAAGCACCTGGAAACCGGATTTCCAAGTGATTTTGAAATATTTTATAAGCTGATACAATCTTACCTAAAAACAGCCAGAAAGTCCACCTAAACATCAAAAAACTTAATATTTATCAAAAATTTAAATGACTCATTTAATGAGTCATTGAAAACCGCCCAACAAAGCCATTCGGGGGTGCCGGGAACCCCACATTTGATGCTAAAAATTCAATGGCTCATTAGTGAGCCATTAAAAAAACACAAAAAAACAACTTAGAAGCAAGGCTTCTAAGTTGTTTTTTTAATTATCTCGGTAAAAAATTTTTTTATTTCGTCCAATGAAACATGGTTTTGATTTTTAAATTGTATTGGCTCTTCTATAATATCTTCAAAGTACACAAGGCTCTTGATTACCAAATTTGTATCAATAGTTGGAAATTTGAATTGCATTTTTTGAAGCAAATCAGACAAATCATACTCTTTTAAAACATAATACAAATCAATATAGTCTTTCAAAGTAGAACGACTAACAATTGCTGATAGTTTCATACAAGCAATATCTTCTATTGAAGCTAATCGAATGTATTCTTCTTCGATAATTTCTTTCAATAACGGATATTTGTAACTAAAAAAACTTAGCTTAATATCTTTATCAACGATAATTGTTAATGTATTTTTTTCATCTTGTATTTTTTGAACTGAAAAATCTTTGAAAATTTTTTGTAATCTTTCAAAAAACTCTTTGGTATCAAAATCTTTTTCAGAAAAATAATCAAAATCAATACTATCTCTATGTCCAATTTGTAAAGCAAGTGCTGTTCCACCAGCCAAGTAAAAATCTTCTTTTAAATTTTTTAAAAGTGGCAAGATATCTTTTCTTTTTTGATTTAAAATATCGTAGAACATACTAAAAACGAGTGTCTTTTGGCGAAACTTTATAAATTAAAGACCAAAGATTGATTGATTTTTTACTCCATTCTGATTTCGTTGTTTTTTTTATCACCTCTTTTATTTCTTCATTTGTATAATTTTTTGTCAACCAATCAGTCGATCGTTTATCACCAAAATCTAAAATATTTTTAATAATAATGTTTTTGTGCTTTTCTGGATCAATGATAGAGAAATCATAAGACCACAAAAATGGCTTTAAAAACTTTGGTAGATTAAACTCACTCATTGGACACATTATACCAAAAAACCACTACTATTTGTAGTGGTTTTTTAAATCATTCAATTACTAAGTCCTTATAGTTCTAGCTCACTTTCAATATTTTCTAATTCTTCGTCTAGATCATCAATATTCATATCTTCCAAAACTTCATCAATTTCTTCAACTGTTGCGTCTGTTGGGATCTCTGTTTCTCCATTCATAGTAGTATCTGTATTATTTTCTCCCATCATATCATCTCCATTATCAATTTCTTTACCCCAGAAATAGAATCCGGCAACTACCAATAGTGCAACAACGATAATAATTGCAATAATTGCACCGATTGGATTTTTTCCACCTGTTGATGGTTGTTCCATTACTGGTTCTTGTGCATTAGTTTCCGGCATTACCGGCTCATTTGACATTGGCTGATTAGCCTCTGGATTTGGATTACTTTCACCTCCTCCTTGGTTAAAATTGTTTTCCATGTTTTTTAAGCTTATAGCTGGTAGCTGGTAGCCTATAGCTTTCAGAAAAATTTGCCTCTGGCAAATTTTTCTCTATTAGCTATAAGCTGTCAGCTACTAGCTTTTAAATTTAATAAAAATTTATTGTGCATTATTTACAGCTTCATCAACAGTATCTGCTACTGCCTCAACCGTTGGTTTCACAGATGCTTTAATCGCCCGAATAGCATCTCTTAAAGCTTTGTGAGCATCTTTGACAGCTTGTTTCGCTTCTCGAATCATCTCTTTGATTTCTGCCCATTTTTCTCTTGGGTTTTCTGATTCAAGAGCTTCCTCGATAGCTGACTTCACTTCAGCAATTTTTTCTTTAGCGTCATCAACTTTTCCTGGCACTATCGCCAAAAGTTCTTTTGCTTTTGTAAGATCAAAACCCTTTGCTTCTAGTTTTTCTATATGAGCCCTTACTCTTTCCTCAGCCGATTCGATTTTTGCCAACATTCGATGGTAACTATCCATCATCTTTTTAACATGAGCAAGAATTCTGTTTTTATGTAATTCGCCCAACTGCGAAGCTTTCGCCTGTGTAGTTGAAGCTTTTTTCATTATTTTATCCTGAAGAGCTTTGTATTTATCTCTTATATTTTGTACAGGCTTGGTTGTTGGTGCAGTACCGGTTGCTTTTATTGGTTGAGCTGTAAGTGTAGGTACTGGCGCAACATCACCGGTTTGAGCTGATACGAACCCAATTCCTGCAAACAAAAAACAAATCAAAGAGACAAAAATTGTTAATTTTTTCATATGCATTTATTTATATTAGACTAATAATATTTTTATCTGAATTACGAAATAGACGATTCTGAACTAGAAGCCAGGCTGGCTCTAACGAGCTAAAAGCCTGGCTTCGTCCAGTATCTTCTATTTCGTAATTCAGAACTTTTTAGATTTTCAATGTACTTGAAAATACCATAAAAGACATCGCTCAATAATAACTTATTGAACTCGCCCATTTATCACTTGTGCTTATTATACTACCATAATTTAAGAAACAAAAGAAAACTGTTGATAAAGAGGTGAACATACTAATAATACGAATGGAAACAAATTCTAGAAAAACAAAAGTTATTTTTTAATTAGACTTTGTTTTGTAATCTACACTCATTGCTAATAAAATTTTGATGAATAATATTTGTATACACCCGCTACACCTTTCATATCATTATTAAAAATATAAAAATTGTTTAATTATACTCTGTCTGAAAGACGATGATATGAAAGGTGTGCGGGTAAATTTGTTGTATTCGTATCATTTGTATATTGGTATATTTAAGTTGATTTTTAATAAAAACTAATATATTATTGAATCATTATTGTTTAAATGAAATTCCGTTTAGATAGATTATTCAGAGAGATTGATTTTTTTGAAGATTATATATCTTATGTTTCAACAAATACTTACAAAACATACAACTACAATTGAAATACTAGGATAAGCCTAGAAATCTACTTTCTAAGCGGGTTTAACGCTTATGGGATCATTACAAATATTAGTCCTCTTCACCGCCCTAGCAGGGTTGGGTGGAGTTGTTCTTGGTTACTTTATCCGATGGGCTTTAACTTTTGGTCAAAAAGGATCAGCTGAATTAAAAATTCAGCAAATGATGCTTGATGCTGAAAAAGATTCTAAAAGAATTATTTCTGAAGCCGAAAGTAAAGCTAAAAAAATAGAAGAAGAAACTAAAAAAACAACCAGAGAAAAAGAAGGGCAATTTAAAAAAACCGAGGATAGACTTATTAAAAAAGAGGAGCTTTTGGATAAAAGACAAGTAGATATCCAAAAAGAAGAAAAAGGGGTTAAAGAAAAGATAGAAAAAGTCGAAAAAGTAAAAACACAGATTGATGAACTTAAAGATGCACAAGAAAAACAACTGGAAAGTATCGCTGGTATGAATCAAGAAGAAGCTAAGGGACTTCTCTTGAAAATGATTGAAGAAAATAATGAAGAAGATTTTGCTGTTCGAATGCAAAAACTAGAAAGACAGGGTGAAGAAAAATTAGAAAGAAAAGGTCAAGAAATTTTAACTTCTGTTATCCATCGATTGGGTAATTCAGTTGCATCAGATGTGCTTTCAACCACAATTTCAATCCCTTCTGATGACATTAAAGGAAAAATAATTGGAAAAGAAGGTAAAAACATCCGTGCTTTTGAAAAAGTTACTGGTGTCGAATTGATTGTTGATGATACTCCGGGAGCAATCACTATTTCATCTTTTGACCCAATCAGAAGACAAATTGCCCGAGTTGCTTTAGAGGATTTAATTATTGACGGACGAATTCAACCGGCTCGTATTGAAAAAATTGCCGAGGAAGCTAAGGCTAAAATCAACAAGATAACCAAAGAAAAAGGTGAGCAAGCTGTTTACGAATGTGGAATTTACAATCTCGATCCAAGAATCATTTCTATTCTTGGTCGATTGCACTTCCGAACTAGTTATGGACAAAATGTTTTGCAACACTCAATCGAAATGGCACATATTGCCGGAATGTTAGCGGAAGAATTGGGAGCAAATGTTGAAGTAGCCAAAGCAGCTGCTCTTGTTCACGACATTGGAAAAGCAGTTGATCACGAAGTTCAGGGTACTCATGTTGAAATTGGGAAAAGAATTCTTCAAAAATTCGGTTCAAACGAAGAAATCATCAAGGCAATGGAATCTCACCACGAAGATACTCCGTTTACAACAATCGAATCTGTTATTGTTCAAGTAGCCGACTCAATTTCTGGTGGACGACCAGGAGCAAGACGGGATACAGTTGAAAACTACTTAAAGAGATTGGAAGAATTGGAATCAATCGCTAATTCATTCGAAGGAATTGATAAATCATATGCTTTGCAAGCTGGACGAGAAATTAGAATCTTTGTTCGACCAGATGACATTAATGATATAGAAGCGAAGAAACTAGCTCGAGAAATTGCCTTGAAAATTGAACAAGACTTAAAATATCCAGGAGAGATTAAGGTTAATGTTATTCGGGAATCTAAGGCCGTCGAATACGCTAGATAATCCCAAAAGTTGGCGAAAGAGAATGTTGATTTTGAGATTATTAATAGGGTATTGCATAAAATATGGCTTTATATATAATTAATTACATATTAGATTACTAATATGGTCGTATTATTAATTTATAACTTCGAAGTTAAATAAAAATATGAACAAAGTAGCACTAGCAGAAGCTATCCAAGAACAACTTGGAGGAACAAAAGCTGACGCAGAGAGAGCTGTAAACGCTGTGTTTGATACAATCGCAGGAGAACTTACAAAAGGTGAAGATGTATCAATTGCAGGATTCGGTATTTTCTCAGCAAAAATGAGAGCGGCTCGAACAGCTCGAAACCCTCGAACAGGTGAACCTATTCAGGTTCCTGCAATGAAAGTTGCAAAATTCAAAGTAAGTAAAACTTTGAAAGATGCTGTTAGAGGATAAATCTAACTTTCTAGGGTTTTTATAGAACCCTAACCCACTCAGTCTCGTATCCAACTAATCTCTCAACAAAAACCGAATAATTTTGGCTACAAAATTTCGTCTCGCACTGAATATATCTTGATATATATCGTACTCCGACTCATTTTTCGCTCAAAATTATTCTAGTTTTTGTTTTTGAGGTCTTAGTTGGATACAAGACTCCAAAAAACACCAATTTAATTGGTGTTTTTTGTTTTTTAACCATTTTTGGATAAAATTAAATTTTTCCAAAATTGAATGAGGTTCGATTTTAAATTGGTAAGAATAGAAGAAGGCGTATTTGAAAGTACGACGACTGACATTCTTGCTAATTTAAAATCGAAGATTACCAATTTTGGAGAAATTTACCCACTTCGTTCTAGGCCAGCAATACGCAATCGGCGGAAAATTTCTTGTAGTGTACTTTCGTTGTTTATAAACACCAAAGTATTTTTGTCAGCAAATGAATAAGCAAACTCTAATTTTCCTTGTTTATTAAGAACAGCTCGAACATCCTTGTTAGAAATTATGACATCTTCGAATCTGTAATCAGCAGTATTAACATTTGAATCTTCTTTTTTAAAGATTGGAAAGACATCATCTAGTATTTCTTTTTCCCATTCCAACATCCCGGCAAAAGCATTTTCGTAAGAAGTAATCTCAAAAATTAAAAACGGATTATTTCCAAGAGAGGAATGAAAACCAAGCATCATCTCAGGAGATAATACTCTTTCTAAGGTACTTGGCATATCTGAATCCAAGGTGTCGAAAAAAGATTTTGAGGTTAATAAAATTTTATAACCATCTGTATCTTCTATTATATATTGTTCGTTTATATCTTGTTTGGTTATGTATAATTGAATTATTTTTCCTAGCGGAATTGAAACATCTTCTTTTTGGTATTCAACAGAAGTATTAATTTTACTTCGCTTTAAGCTAGTTAAATGAATTTCTTTTTGGTAATCAGGAAAAATTAAAGTGGGAATTTTTACTTCAAAAATTTGCCTTGGTGCTTCTTCGTTGTTATGAAAAAAGAATAAATAAACTACGCTAGTAACCAAAACAGCCAACATCACAATTCCAAATCCTATAACTAATTCCCTGTTTTTACCTTCTATTATAGGAAGTCCTCTTCTTGGCCTCGATCTTTGTTTATCTTTTTCGGCTAAAATAATTTTTGTTAAAGACGCATCTGGTTTTTTGAGTGTTTTAGCAATATCTTCTTGGAAAGTTCGGACTGTTTTTAGTTTTGGCTTAGCTTGCCCTTTTTCAACTGCTTCTTGTAGGGATTGCTCGGTATCTGTTTTTTTGTTAGGAATAGCCGAAGATAATTGTTCACTAGTTTTTTTAATTGGTTCCAGTTTTTCTTCCAAGGTTTGTTTTTCTTGCTTCTCTGTTGTTTCTACAATACCTTCTTCGGTAATATCAATTAATTTTTCTTCTTGTTTCATTGTTGGTTCGGAATCTTGTTTTAATGATTGTTGAGTCTCAGATTTATTTCCAACCTCTTCACCAGACTGTAAATCAATAGTTTTAATATTATCTTTAGGATCTTGTTTTTTTGGTGGTATATAGTCTTGTCGACCACCAGAAAGGTCACCATCGGTTACATTGACGGTATTTTTTTCATTTTGATCCTCGTCTAATCTTGTATTTATTTTCTCTAAATCTTTTTCTTCTTTTTCATCCATACAAATAAGTATAATGTAGAAAGTTGAAAAAGTTAATAAGTTAAGTAGTTAAAAAGTGACGAAAAATCTACGACTTTTATACTTTGCTTCGCAAAGAATAAAAGTCGTAGATTTTTCGTCATCCCGAATGAAGTGAGGGATCCAGAAAATTTATCTTTGCAAGTCATTAGAAAAACGGAGAGGCGCTTGCCTCTCCGTTTTTTCTTAAACCCACTACATCTTAAAACTACAAATTTTTTAGTTTCCCTTTTGAGTACTTATGAATAATGGACGAAATTAATGTTTGATAAGGAATGCCTTCTTCCAAGGCTCTTAATTTAATTCCCATCAAATCTCCGGGAGTTAATCGAATATTAATACTTTTTGATTTAGTTATGGTGTATTTAGCATCATCGATATGTGTCTGTAATCTTTTCTGTTTGTTGGAAATAGAAGCCCACTCACCCCTTTCCACAGATTCTGCTAATTTTCTTTCCTCCTTATCAAAAGGTTTAAAATCCAATATTATTTTTTTGTCTGTTTTTTTGTTCATAATTATTTTTTTAAGTATTTTTTAGTGTATAGTCTACTTTTAAAAATTGTCTTTAAAAATTTTTTCTTTTTATCTTCAACATAAGGAACAACATAAACATATTTTTTAATTTCAACAACCAACATTTTTTGGTGAAGATATTTTTGCTTATTAGGATGTTTGATATAATCTAATAAATGCCCATTATTGATAGCCAAAATAATTTCTTCGAAAGAAATATTCCTTGTTTTTTTAAGAAGCCCATTCTTTTTTTCATCCCAAGTAAAAAGCTTATGCATATACATATGGTATACAATATAAAAATAAAAGTCAACCAAATTTTTTTACAAACTTTTCCAAACAAATTTTAGGAAATTTCTTTGCATATCAGCGATTGCTTTGTCTTTAATAATTACTGCTGTTAGGTTTTTGTAGGATACCAAGACTAACTTATCTCCTGTTACCAAGAGATCAGATTTAAACTTTAATTCAGCGGGTAGTAATTTGTTTTTTACAAAAGAATTGTACTCTTTTCTTTTTAGTCTTTCTTGTGTTGTGTCTGATTCTTCAACCAATCCATATAGTTTTATATCTCTTTCTTTTAATTTCATAAGCAGTTCGTGGTTGTCTTCGAAAGAAAAAATTTTAAAAAAACTTTCAGGTGAAAATATTTGATAAATTGGTTGCCAAGTATTTGTAATTTCTAAAAAAGCTTCCCATAAACCATTTTTTCCTTCCAGAAAAACAATATTTGGTTTTTTGAAAGATTCTGAAAATAAACTTTCGAGTTCAGGAATAATTTTTTTAATATTATTTTGTTTTCTCTCCAAACTTCTTTTTTCTTTTTCTAAATAAGAAATTATTTTTTTAGGTCTATAAGCAGAATAAAGAATCCTTTTTTTGTTGGTTGTTTGATAGACAAAGTCTTTTTTTAATAAATCTTCTAGATATTGATAAATACCCGTTCTTTTTATTTTGGTTTTGCGAGAAATTTCTGACACATTGCATTTACCTAATGACAAAATTGCTAAATAAATTTTTATTTCTTTTTCTTTTAAACCTAATTTTATTAAGGTTTTTTTGATTTTCTCCATATATACACACTAACAAACCAAAAATAAAGTGTCAACTATTTATGTCAACATTTTTATAAAAAAGATAAGAAAGCCTTGTAGTAGAGCTGTTTTATAAAAAATATGTCAAATATTTTTGACATATTTTGTTGATATATCATAATTTTTGTAGAAATTATAAAAAGTTCTTTTAAAAAGGAGGGTAAAATGAAGGAAGAAAAATTGCCATGGTGGCTTGATTCCGAATTGTGGGGTAATTTTATTGTAATAATAACAGGTCTATGTTGTATGTCTTTACATTTTTTAACAGATCCTTATTTTAGTAAATTTATTTTAAACCCAGGTCGTAGAGTTGATTTGTTTTTGTTATTTTATATATTGATGATAATTTTAAATCTCTTTGTTGGATTTAGAATTAGAAAGAAATTATATAAAAAAAATCAAAAGGAGATATAGAATGAAATTTAGAATAATATTATTTTGTTTATTTTTATTAACAATTCCTAAACTTATTGTTGGATACATCCAAAATGAAAATCATTATGTAAAAATCGAACGAGAAAAAGAGTTTGTAACAATAAAAGAGGTTACCGAAAATGTTTATCCTAAACCACCAATTCTTTTATCTAATACCCAAATAATTAAAGCTATTAAAAGAGGAAAAAAAGTACAGAAGAAGCATGAGATTTATAAACTTCTTAAATGGTTTCCAATTCCTTTAATACAAGTATTTGAAATAACCGAAGTTTGTACATGGAGCGGTCAAAAATGGAGGGTTATAAAAAATGAAAAGTTTTTATCACAAAAACAAAGTTTTGTGGATGCAGTATATTACTACATACCGCTGATTGCCCCCATAATTATTTTACTTGCTGTTTATGTGTGGAATAGGTTTAAATTTAAAAGATCTCATTTTTGTATTACTCTACCCCTTGCTTTGATGCATACACCTTTTCTTTTTGCAGTTCTGATTGTTTTGTACAAGGAAAATATACATTTGTTTGTACAGTATCTTTTTACTCTTTTAGGTGTTTGGTGGTGTTTTTTTATATGGTTTTTATTTATAAAAAAACAGCATATAGATTACGTGTAATAATAAAAAACTGAGTAGCTCAACTACTCAGTTTTTTAAATCCTAAATCTGATTCTTGGTTTATTTCTTAAAATCAAAAGGCTTCTTATTATCACCATTAGCTCCTGTATTTGTTCCGTTTACCTCTGGTTTTGGAACAAAGTTAGGATCCATATCTTTGATAGATAATTTTATTCTATCTTGTGCGTCAATTTCTTTAATAACAACCGGTACAGTTTGACCTTCCTTCAGCACATCAGCTACATTATTGATTCTAAACGGTGCAATCTCTGAAATATGAACCAACCCTTCTGTTTTAGGTGCAATTTTTACAAATGCTCCGAATTCCATAATCTTTACAACCTCTGCATTTTCAAACTTTTCTCCTGCTTTATATTCATGAGTTAGCTGTTCAATTATTTCTTTAGCTTTGTCAGCTGTTCCGTTTCTTCCGGTGATAAAGATTGTACCATCATCTTCTATTGTAATATCATCGCATTCTGTTTCGTCTTTTATCCCGTTGATTGTTTTTCCGCCAGGACCGATTACCAATCCAATCTGATCTTCTTTGATAGTTAGAGAAAGAATCTTCGGTGCACGTGGGTGAATATCTGCTCTTGGGCTTGCGATTGCATTTGTGATCACATCTAGTATTTGCAATCGAGCTACTTTGGCTTGTTCAACCGCCTCCATCAAAACATCAACTGATGCTCCCTCAATTTTTACATCCATTTGCATTGCAGTAATTCCTTCTGTTGTTCCGGCTACTTTCAAATCCATATCACCAAAGTGATCTTCTGGTCCTTGGATGTCTGTTAGGATTTTGTAATTACCTTCTTTATCACTCATCATTCCCATTGCAATACCAGCAACCGGTCGTACAATAGGCACTCCTGCGTCCATTAACGCCAAGGTTGAGCCACAAATACTGGCCTGTGAGCTTGACCCGTTTGAAGCCATTACTTCTGATACTATTCTGATTGTGTAAGGAAATTCTTCTTTGCTTGGTAGCATTGATAATAAAGCTTTTTCCGCCAAGGCGCCGTGTCCTGTTGCCCGCCTGTTGAAACCTCCAACGCGCCCAGTTTCTCCAACTGAAAATGGTGGGAAGTTGTAGTGATGCATATATCGTTTTGAAAAATCTTGTGTTTCTATTGTATCGACAAGCTGAGCATCTCCTGGACCTCCAAGTGTTAGGGCTGATAGAACATGAGTTCCTCCTCGGTAAAAAATACCTGTACCATGAATCATATTTGAGACACCTCCTGCTTGTGCATAAAGACCTCTAATCTCGTCCATTGCTCGCCCATCTTGTCTTTTGTCGTTTTGCAAAGCTTCGGTATGGATTAGTTCATCGATTTTTTCTTCAAAAAGATCCCCCGCGTCTGCCTTTGATTCTTCGGGTAGATTTTCGTCCATTATTTTCATCCACTCATCTTTCAGGGTGTATGCTCCTTGTTCTCCAAAAACATATTCGAGCATTTTTGGTTCAATTTCTTTTTCAAACAATTCTTTAATTTCCTGAGATATTTCTTTTGTAGGAAGTTCTTGTTTTTCTTTTCCAATTTCTTTGATAATTTCTTCTTGCCATTTTTGAAGTGAATCATTTATTTCAACAGCTGTGTTCAAAGCAGTTTCTAATAATTCTTCTTTTGACTCTTTTCCTCCTACTTCAATCATATTTATTTTTTTGTCTTTCCCGCAAGCAATCAAGCCAAAACCAGTAACTCCATGACCTCTTTCACTATAATTTGGATTAACTATTAGCTCTCCCTCATCATCTTTTCTACCAATTCTAACAGCACCAACTGGGCCTCCCCAAGGAATATCACTTACTCCAAGAGCCAAAGATGCACCAATTACACCTAAAATATCTGGATCTTCTTCGCCAAGAGAAATAACACTTACAACTATTTGCACATCTCTTCTGATTGAGTGATCAAAAAGAGGTCTGATTGTTCGGTCTACTGCTCGAGCTGATAAAATTGCTTCTTCTGATGGCATTCCTTCTCTTTTTCTAAAACGACCACCTAAAATCTTCCCCGCTGCGTAAAATTTTTCTTCAAATTCTACAGAAAGAGGAAACCAACTAAGTCCTTCTCTTTCCCCTCCCATTACAGCGGTTACCATTACGGTTGTATCACCATAATGCAAAAGAACCGAACCGTTGGCTTGGTCGGCTAGGTTGTTAAATTCGGCGGTTAGTTTTTTACCGCCTATATCTATACTATATTCTTTCTTTTCCATAACAAAAGATTTCAAAACCGGCACACTTCTTCGTCAGCTTCGTGAAAATTTTCCTCACCTTATTGAAATAAGGCTCAAAAAATTTTCACTCGCCTCCTCGAATTGCACTCGGTTTTGAGACTTTTGTTTACCCCGAGTTATACCAGCTTATGAAATTTTAAGTTTGGTTTTCAGATTTTAGACTTGAATTTTCATTCAAACCTACTTATCCAAAAACCAAACAATTAATTTTTTAAATACTTCGACTACTTATCAGTATAGTGATTTTGAGAATTAAAGCAATAATTATTTGACATATAACACTATATTATGATATTATTTTCGATAGAAGATTACAAGAAACAGATTAATTAAAAAAACAAAAAAGGAGAATTAAATGTCTATCGCATTGGAACACTTTAAACAAGTAATAAAAAATTATAGAAATGCTGTTCATCAAAATTATATTTCCCGTATGGGCGATGAAGATTCTTTGAAACCTCCCAAACAAAATGTAATTGATTGGTTTTATAAAGTTCCGGAACAAAAAGAAGTTTTATTTTTTTGGATTTTTAAAATTATGAATAAGCAGGTAGAAAAAGACGAGTTTGTCCGTTTTAACCATTGGTGCCAAACCCTAGCCAACGAGCTTGTCGACGAGCTTTGGGTTGATTAATTGTAGTTTGTAGGGAGGAAGAATGAATACTGTTGATAAAATTACTAAACTTTTTGAAAAATTTGGCAAGGTTGTTCAAATACAGTATCGTAAAAAATTTTTAGGATTAATTCCATATACCTATCGTGGTTGGTGGATGAGTTTTGAAGATAAAGATGACCACTGGTTTGTGTTCTTGACAAACGGTCGTGATAGTCATTGTCGAATGTTTGGTGCTTCAGCTATCGGGGCTGATTTTTCCAAAAAAGATAATGTTTTATATTCTCGTCTTAATATGAGTGGTGCATGGAAATCGGCTATATCTATGTGGCCGGTTCAAGATGAACAAGAGTCAATAGAAATTTTTGAAGAAATTAAGTTCTATATTGATAAAACTTATGAACATCATTTTTCACAGTCCTCATAATTTTAAACACGATGCCAGAGACATAAAACCCCGCCTTGAAGGCGACTCGGTTGCTGGATATTGCCCGATATCATCAGTCAGCTCCGGTCAAGAGTGTCCCGAGCTAGTGTTCAAAAAGCCCGTCTTAATGACGGGCTTTTTAAATTAAAAAGAGTAAGAATTGAATTCTTACTCTTTTTATTCTTGATGATCACTTATCTTAAAAACAATAATCGTATCTTTATACTCTTTACTAAAAACACAGTAAGCTCTATATTGTCTATTAATTTTGAATTGATAAATACCTTCCTTTTTTGGCTTTCTTTTTTTTAATTTTTTATAAATATTATCTGAATTTAAAAGATATTTTTTTACTTTTTTATATCGAGAAAGCAGGTTTCTTTTTTTAAGATATTTATCTACCCCTTTTCCCTCTTTAATTATCACCAACATAGTTATATGTTTATAAGATCGGCCTTTTTTAATTTACGAGCTTGTCTTGCTTGTTCTTTCAATTCTTTTGTTATTTTTTTGGCGGGGACTTCTTCTAGAAAAGGGATAAAAGAATTTTCTTTCCATTGGCGATAAATATCACGAAAAAACTCTGATTGACTGATGTAGCCGTTTTTTTTAACTTCCTTTTTTATTTCGTCAGCAGTAGATTGTGAAAACGAAAGTGATATAACTTTTCTCATAATAATTTAGTTTAGTTAGTATGTATTACATTGTAATACAAACCATAATATCATTTTTATTTTTTCCTCACAACCCTCCTAGTAGTTGATTTTGTTAAGGTTGTTTTTCTTTTTACAGGTTGTCTTTTCCCTATTAAATATTTTTTTGCATTTGTATCGAGATCCATAAAATCATCTGCAACCTCCATTAGTTTTGAAGAAGACGAACGGCCAAACGAAACTACCTCTACTTGGCAACCCTCATTCATTTGTAAGTATTCTACAAGAGGAATAAAATCTCCATCACCGGAAACAAGAATAATTGTGTCGAGTTTTGGTGCCATTTTTACTGCATCAATTGCAAGTCCAACATCCCAATCGGCTTTTTTTGCTCCTCCAAAAAAGATTTGGAGGTCTTTTGCTTTTGTTTCTATACCAAGTTTTCCTAAGGCATCAAAGAAACCAGATTCTTCTCCCGATTCGGTGGTGATAACATAGGCAAGCGCCCTGATTAAAACCCTATTGGCGACAGCGTCTGCCATTATTTGTTTAAAGTTTACTTTTGCCCCATACAAGTTTTTTGCGGAATGATAAAGATTTTGTGCGTCGATGAATACACCGACTCTTTGTTGTTTGTGTTTTATAATAGACATATTGTTTAAGCTTACAGCTCACAGCCAACAGCTTACAGTATTAAAAAATTAATAAATAGTTTTTTGTATAAAAAATGTACATAATTAGAGTATAAAGTAGAAAGTTAAAAGTTGAAAGGGTTTTGAAAAATAAACAAATAAAAAATTCAACGGCTCATCATATGAGTCGTTGAATTTTTTAATTATTTATTTTTTAGACCGAGTGTCTTGTTAAGTTTAATATATCGTTTCCCGTCTTTCTTCTTTAAGTATTTCAAATGTTTTCTTCTGTCAGCAACCATTTGAAGCAACCCTCTTCGTGAGTGGTTATCTTTGTGGTTCTTTTTTAAATGTGCCGCTAACTCATCAATTTTTTTAGTTAAAATAGAAATCTGCGCCTCAGGAGATCCTGTGTCAGTTTTGTGAATTTGAGTTTTTTTAACGGCATTTGCCTTTTTTGTTTTTGATAACATGGTGGGTATGCTAACACATACGCGTTGAATAATCAAGTATTTAATACTTTTTTCGTCATTGCGAGGGCTGCGCCCGTGGCAATCCAGACTTTAGCTTGCCTTGGCAAGCATAAATTTAACTTGGTTTGCTAAAAGCAAACCAAAACCTGGATTGCCACGCGCTTCGCACTCGCAATGACGAGATGGCGATGATAAAATATATTCATATGTCGCAAAATATTAAACAGTTGAAAAGAGAATTTCTTGAATACCTAGAAATCGAAAAAGGGCGAAGTTTGAAAACTGTTGAAAATTATGATCGTTATCTAAAACGCTTTTTCGGGTTTACAAAAATTAATGACCCTTCAAAAATAACAGACGACAAAGTTCGCGAGTTCCGCCTCTGGTTAAACAGACAAGAGTCAAACAAAAAAAACGGTGAAACCTTAAAAAAGAAAACTCAGAATTATTATTTAATTGCTCTGAGGTCTTTCTTGAAATATTTAGTTAAAAGAGATGTGAAGTCTCTCTCCCCTGATAAGATTGAATTAGCAAAAGTTGGTGAAAGATCTCTTGATTTGATTTCGCACGATGAACTTATTAGATTAATGAAAGCACCTGACACTCAAAATCTTAGAGGTTTACGTGATAAAGCAATTCTCGAACTTCTCTTCTCTACCGGACTTCGTGTATCTGAATTGTGTTCACTTAATAATGATATTGATTTAAAAAAAGATGAGATGGCTGTACGAGGAAAAGGTGAAAAAGTAAGAGTTGTTTTTTTGTCAGATACCGCAAAGTCTGCTGTTTCCAAGTATCAAAAGAAAAGAAAAGATATGAGTGATGCTCTTTTTGTTTCTTTTAATAAAGAAGATCCTAAAAGACTAAATCCTCGAGCAGTGCAACGACTTGTGAAACATTATGCTGTGAAGGCTGGAATCACAAAAAAAGTCAGTCCGCATGTTATTCGCCATTCTTTTGCTACCGATTTACTCCAAAATGGAGCTGATCTGCGTGCAGTTCAGATGATGTTAGGACATGCCAATATTGCAACCACTCAGGTTTATACTCATATTACAGATAAACAGCTGAGGGACGTTCATAAAAAGTTTCACGGAAAAAACAGAAATTAAGTTTCTGTTTTTAGATTTAAGATTTATGATTTAAGAATATGAACAAAAAAAATAAAAGATTTTAAGGATTTACTCACATAGCAAGAATCACACAAATTAGTTTTGAATGTTTATTTGTTAGTTAAAAATTTTCCCAAAGATGAAACCTTTGGTTTAGTATATCAAATGAGAAGATCAGCTGTTTCCATCACATCAAATATAGCAGAGGGTTTTGATAGACAGGGAGCAAAAGAAAAAATACAATTTTACTATATGGCACAAGGCTCGTTAGTTGAATTAAAAAATCAAATAGAAATTAGTAAAAATGTCAGTTATATTTCAAAAGAAGATTATGAAAAATTAATTGAACAATCAAATTTAGCACATAAATTATGACTTAATAGACAATTCTGGCTCCTGAGAAATTAATTCTCAGGAGCTTTTCTGT
>CAZSPC010000008.1:0-38399 GCA_964608745.1 uncultured Candidatus Saccharibacteria bacterium
TCGGGTTTTTCTTTCTTAGTTTGGTTTCATAGCTATCTATTTGTTTTCTGATCCACTTAATATTTTTCTTGTATTTATCTGAGAGTTGTTTTAATGTCTGTTTGCCATAAAAATATTCATTGAATATTTTGTTTACCAATCTCTGACCTCTTCTTTTCGAAGAAAACCATTTTCCACATTTTTTACATAAATATCTTTGGATTCCGTTTCTTTTTGCTTTTTTAATGACATTTCTACTACCACAGAAACAACAGTTTTTTTAACATACTTTACAATTGATTTTAGTTTATATGGATATTATCGCTTAACAAGAATATGAAAGCGAGTTTTCAGGAGCCAGAATTGTCTATTAAGTCACAAAATTTAAAAGACTTTAATTCAGGCTCACCTTAAGAACCTATAGTAAAAAGCCATAGAATAAAAATAAAAATGGTTAGCAAAATTACAAGCAGTTTATCCCACATATCAAAACTTTACTCCATTATAAGATTTGGGGCTGATTCTTCTAGGGTCGTAGACTCCCCTGCTTTTATCCTCTCCATATTCTCGATAAAGCTCTCCCAAAGCAAATCTATAAAAATATCATTCCATAAATAAGACACCGGACCAACTAGATAAGAGTCCCAAACATGCACAACTAGACCCCAAACATAACCTAAATTACCTTGGGTTTCAGGAGACTCAACAATCTCTCGCAAGTTAAAACCAAAATAACTCAAAACAATAATTGCAATAATTATAATTAAGATCATCTTTATAAGGCCTGATTGATTGTTTGCTTTCTTCATATACTTAAAGTATAAACCTTCTTTGAAAAAATGGAAGTTTATAAAATTAAAAAACACTTAAAATGAATATCAATTTTAAGTGTTTCTTTGTTTTTACCATTTAATGACTTGCTTGTAAGTTTTTTTGTTAAAAACCCTAGTACAAATATTTCCATCGAAATTTAATTTTATTAAAGAGGGATCTTCGTGATTGTAAGCTCCGTCAAATTGATGAAACTTTTTGTATCGGTGATTCCGTTCTGGGTGAGCAAACCAAACGATCTGTTTACGAGTTTCTTTATCAAACATACGATATTGGTATGCCATTAAAAAATCGTGAGTTTGGATCGCAACCATAGAACCAAAATCTTCTACATCTTTTATAAAAATAAACTCTTCTCCATTTGGAAATCTCCACTTAACAGGCTTTCCGTTTTCTATAAAAAGGTATCCAGCCCCCTCAATTTTATATAAGTTTTCTGGTGACCTATACCAACTAACTTTTTCTACTGGAATTTCAACATTTATTATTTTTCCCGACATCAGCTACCTCCTTTTTTGAATTTTTGATAACTCTGATTGCTTCTAATTTCTAATATAAAGATAGGTTATTTTTTAAATTATGTCAATATACTTGGTTAATATTGTTAGTCAAAGGTCAAAGGTTGCCAAAATACAAATAAAAAACAGTAACCCGGTTTCTGGGGATTTGCCTTTTTACGCTTATTAGCGTTAGAGAAAATCCCCAGAAACCGGGTTACTGTTTTTTATTTGTATTTAGGTAGATACGACATTGGATTTAAATAAGCATTCTTTGGCGCAAGTGGAATAAATTTATCTTTACAATTGCGACTATTAGTAAATTGTTTTATTTGAACTCCCTTGCTAGCATAAACAGTAAAATGCAAGTGAGGACCAGTTGAATAGCCAGTATTACCAGTATAACCAATAACATCTCCCCTATTGATTATTTGTCCAGGAGATACTTTTATTACAGAAAGATGAGCATATAAAGTTGAAAGTCCATTATTATGTTCAATCAAAATCCATTTTCCATAGGAATAACATTTTGGTGGATAAGTATCTGTATTCCCCACCCCCTTCACTACCCCGTCTGCAACCGAATACAATTTTGTACCAACAGATGCGCCAAAATCAACTCCGGTGTGACCTTTTCCGTTATAAATTTGTGGGTTTTTGGTAGAAAAAGGAGTATTGCCGAAATATTGAGTGATTCGAATATTATCCAACGGCCAATCCAACAAACCATAAGTAGTAGCTGGAATACTATCCGGATCAATTTCAATTTGTAACTGAGCTTCTAAATCTTGTAACTCTTTTTCAAATTCTGCTCTTAGTCTTTGTTTTTCTTCGAGGATAGATTGATAATTTGCTTCTTTATTTTTTGTCATTGAAAGAAGCTGATCTTTTTCTTTTTTACTGTAATCAACCACTTTTTTTTGATCAGCTAAATCAGAACGATAATTACTTAACTCTCGTTTCTTTTCTTCCTGCTCTTCTTTGTTAGATTCTAAATCATATTTTAAATTCACCAATTCAGCTGTTCTTTCTCTAACACCAATTTGAAACCTTTGGATATCATCGATATCTTTCCAAAATTCTGATATATCATCAGAAGCCAACAAAATTTCAACCAAAGAGCTTGTATCATACTCATTGATCATTCTAATCGATTCCGACAAAGCAGTCATATTATTAGAAATTTTATTTTCTTTATCTACAACACCTAATGCTAGTTCTTGAATGCTCAAACTGGTAGACTCAATTTTATTGTCAGTTAGATTAATACTACTACCTAACTTCTTTCTATCTAAGTTAAGTCGATAAATTTCATTATTAAGAGTTTTTTTCTCCTCCCCTACTTTTTCTAACTCTTCTTGATATTCAGCAATTTCTTCCTCTAATTCTGAGATATTAGTATTTCTGTTTTCAATTTCATTTTTTAATTCGTCTACTTTAGACGCAATCAAAATAGTAGGTTCAAAAAAACCAAAACACACTAAAACCAGTATTAAAATAACAAACCGAAAATTCATAACAATTTTAAATAATACTTTTTAACCTCTTTATTGTTTCATCTTTACCTAAAATTTCACTTAAAACAAACGGATCAGGTGATTTGTCTCGTCCAGATAAAACATAACGCATTGGCCAAAGGACTGACCCCCTCCCCTGTTCTGTGGCATAATCCCAAATAGTAGATTTAATATTTTCTGCTTTCCAGCCATTTACACCCTCTAATAATTCAACCACTTTTTTTAAGTGTTTTTTGGCTACATCAAGACCATCTTCTTTCCAAACAATCTTTTCTATATCAAAACTTGGCATTTCGAAATAATAATTAAACTCCCCGCTTTCTACCATTTCTTTAACATCAGAAAATTTAGAAATCCTATCTCTTATAACTAAATCGATTATTTTTTCAGAAGCCTTGCTTCTGAATTTTTCTTTAAAGTTGTCAGGTAAAAATTCGATTACTTTCTTTATATACTCATTCCTATTCATCTCTAGAATATGCTGCCGATTAATATTGTCTAGTTTTTCATAAGAAAACATTGCGGGAGAATTATTCAATTTCTCCAGAGAAAAAGTTTTAATTAACTCTTTTTTTGTAAAAAATTCTTGTTCATTTCCCTCCCCTGGATTCCAACCAAGTAAAGCAATGTAGTTTAAAAATGCATCTGGAATATAACCCATTTTCTCAAATTCTTCATAATTAACTGCTCCGTGTCTTTTACTGAATTTTTTCTTATCGCCTCCTAAAACCATTGGTAAATGCGCATAGGTTGGCACAATACCTTCTAATGCTTCAATCAACAAAATTTGTCGAGGAGTGGATGTAATATGATCTTCACCCCGAATTACATGACTAATATTCATATCTATATCGTCAACCACAACAGTCAAATGATAAAGTGGATTTATTTTTGACCGAGCAATTACAAAATCCCCAAAATCAGTTGTATCAATAGTAATTTCACCCCGAACAATATCTTTATAAGTTATTTTTTTATTTGGGTTTTTGAAACGAATTACTTTTTCTCCTGAGTCACCTTCTGATTCTTCCCCTTCATACGCATTCCCACTTTTTATTAAAGTTTCAATTGCTTCGATGTACCGATCCGTTCTTTCGGACTGCTTAAAAGGACCACGATCAAAATCAAGACCAAGCTTTTTTAAAGTATTTAAAATTTCATCCTCATGTTCTTTTTTGCTCCTTTCCCCATCTGTATCTTCAAATCGCATTACAATTTCACCACCCATTTTTTTGGCAAAAAGGTAATTAAATAAAAATGTTCTAATATTCCCCACATGCAACTTGCCTGTCGGAGATGGAGGATAACGAACTATTATTTTTTTATTTGTCCGCCCTGGGCGAAACATGTTTTTTAGTTGACTAAACATAAATATTTGTTTATATTGATATTAGAATGGTTAGAATATAGTTATTTTAGCATAATTTAAACTATAAAGGAGGAAGAATATATGAAAAAAATAATCAATTTTATTTTTATTCCAATAAAAATAATTGTTGGTTTTATTCTGATTGCAATTTTCTTTTTAGCTAGTTTTTTTCTTCTTGCTTTTCTTGGAGAAAACGACCAATCATATAAATTTTAAAAAGTGGGTGACCCGATCACCCACTTTTTTATTTTTTAAATAATTTAATAGCTTCATCAAAAGAATCACCTTTAACCAATTTGTTTGACCTTTGATGTCCACACTTTTCACATTTCTGAATTACCGAAAAAACATCTCCTTTTTTATCCAAGCCAATTGGTTTCATCATCCCCCCACACTCAGCCAACCTATCCCCTGGATTTATATCAACATGCTTACTCCACAAACAATCAGGGCAATGGTTTGTATACCCATCACCTTTTACTTTTCTACTGCAGTTTTCACAAACAAAGTCTTCTTTTGTTCTTTGAAACTTTTTCATCCTTTGATTTTTACTTTTCGTGACCCACACCAATAGTTAATATTTTATCAGCAATTTTCTTAGCTGCATCTGGTTTTGCAAATTCTTTTGCACCAGTTATCATTTTCTCTCTTTTTTCACCATCTGTCATTATTTTTTCAATCTCAGCTTCTAAAATATGTGCACTTAGGTTTGTTTCTTCTATTACAACTGTTGCTCCAAATCCGGCATACGAAAAAGCATTTTTTCTTTGATGGTTTCCTTGTGAATCAGTAATTGGAATAATAATACTAGGAATTCCCCAAACTGCAATTTCTGAAATAGTTGTTCCTGCTCTTGAAATAATTAAATTGCTGGCACCAACTGCCATTCTTTGAGCAAGGAAATCAAGATATTTAAACGGTTTATACCTATCTTTATTTTTATTATTTTCCAAGATTAAATTAACTCTTTGAGTTACATCATTAAAATTATTTGGTCCAGTTTGATGTATAACTTGATATTTTTCAATCAGATTTGGCAAAATATCAACAATAATATCATTTATCATTTGAGCACCTTGTGAACCACCCATTATTAAAATTGTAGGGATTTCAGAATCAAGTTTCAAAAATTCGTGAGCTCCCTGAGTGAGTGGTTTATCAGAACCTCGCCTAATAGGATTACCAGTAAAAGCTATTTTATCTTCTGGGAAATAATCAACAGCTTCAGGAAAACCAATAGAAATATGCTTAGCAAATTTTGATGACCAAGTTAAAACTCTACCCGGAACACTATCAGAAACATGCAACATTACCGGAATTCTAAAAAATCTAGCAACAATTAAAACCGGAAAAGCTCCATGTCCACCATTAGTAAAAACAACATCAGGATAAATAGAAAAAACCAAAAAGAAAGCTTTTATGATAGCGAAAATAGTTTTAAAAAAATCAAGAAAATTAACAACAGAAAAATATCTCCTCATTTTTCCAGTCTTTATTTGTTTAAAAGTAATATTATTTTTAAACAACAAACTTTCATCATAGGGTTTGTCTGAGATAAAATATATTTCTGGTTGTAAAAGTTTATTTTCCTCAGAAATTTTTCTTATATTTTGTGCGACTGCAAACAAAGGGTAAACATGTCCAGCTGAACCCGCACCTGTTAATATAATTTTCATGATTTTTTGTATTTAGATATATTAAGAATAATCCCTACTTCTAATAAAGTAAACATAAGGGCAGTTCCACCATGACTTACAAATAATAATGGCATTCCGGTTAGTGGGAAAATTCCCAACATAGAAGCCATATTAATAAACGACTGCGATACTATCAGTATAACAATTCCGGAAGCCAAAAGTCTACCAAAATTGTTAGTTGATTTAGAAGCAATCATAAAACCTCTTAGGGCAAAAATGAGGAAAAGTGAAATAAGAAAAATAGATCCAATAAAACCCCATTCTTCAGCAGTAACAGCAAAAATTGAATCCCCTATCGGTTCTGGAAGAAAATCAAATTTCTGAATACTTTTACCGAATCCCCTACCAAACCACTGTCCTGAACCAATTGCTATCAAAGATTGTTTGATTTGGTACCCAGCTCCAAGTGTATCAGCTGAGGGATTCATAAAAGTCATAAATCTCTGCCAAATATAGGGTTTTAAATAACCCAAGGTCAAAAAACCAGCTCCAGCAAGAGTTAGAGTTGCAAAAATATGTCTCCACTTTGCTCCGGCAATGAAAAACATTCCCAATGCTGTAATGAAAATTACCAAAAATGTTCCTGTATCTGGTTGATTTAGTAAAATACCGCCCACCAAACTAAGTAATATGAGCATTGGGATCAAGCCATATTTTAGATTATGGAGCCTTCTTTTTTTACTAGCTAACCAAGCGGCAAAATAAATAATAAATCCGAGTTTTAAGAATTCTGCTGGCTGGAAAGAAACCGGGCCAAGATCAAGCCATCTAGTAGCCCCCCCGTGTTCTATCCCTAATCCAGGAATAAAAACAAAAGCAGAAAGTAAAAAGGATGCGAGAAGTATGTAAAAAGCATATTTTTTATAATTATTAAAGTTAATTTTTGAAGTTATCACCATCGCAACAATTCCTAAAACAAGCCCAAGAAAAATTTGATTAAACATTACAGAAGAAAACTCTATCCCCTCTCGTGTTAGTAAACCCAAAGAAGCAGACAAAAACAAAAAAAAGCCAAACAAAACAAGTATTGCAACGGTAAGTAAGAATGGTTTATCAATTTTTCTTTTTTTTGGCATTCTTTAATTATAAAATATAAAATTTCCAGCAAGAAGTGTAAAACCGACAGTTATAATTAAAATCCACAAAGAGTAAATCTTTGTGGGTTTTAATATCCTTTGATACCTATAAGCCGAATTCTGTATCAATCGCTCCTCACTACGTTCGAAGCGACAAGTAGTAAGTAATAAGGTTTAAGTAATAAGTTAAAAATTTCTGAAGAAATTTTTTCTATGACGAATTTTACCTTTGGCAAAATTCATTTCTTACTACTTACACCTTACTACTTTGCACTTGCGTTCTGAACGAAGTGAGGAACGATGGACGATAGTCATTTATCTGGGATTATTGTTACCAATAACCTCTAGCGATACTTCCGATCGCTCCTCACTACGTTCGAAGCGACAAGTAGTAAGTAATAAGGTTTAAGTAATAAGTTAAAAATTTCTGAAGAAATTTTTTCTATGACGAATTTTGCCTTTGGCAAAATTCATTTCTTACTACTTCGCACTTGCGTTCCGAATGCAATGAGGAACGACGGACACGATCTTGCATGCGAGTAGGAATTTTGCCGTTTCACCTTTTATGTTTCCATAAAAACTAACCCCGAGGGGTTTCTAAAATTTCTCAATTTTAGACGTCTCTGATCGCATCCCTTAGATTACTCTAGACGGGAGTTACCCGCTACCCTTGTTAACCTAATAACTACATGTTCGGACTTTCCTTCCGTCAGCTGACGGACGACTATCCAATATCAAAGAACATAATTATTATATAATACATCGCTTGACAATGCAATAGACAATATAGTATAGTTGTGGGTAGGACAGTTGGTTTAAATAAAAAATCTTTTGAAAATAAGGAGTAGGTAATGGAAGAAAATAAAAAACAGTGGCGAAAAAAAATGGCTTTATTATGGCAAAATACACCACTATCATTACTATTAACACTTGTGGTTGCTTTTTATGCAACTTATCTTTTATATGGATTATTATTACAAAAACCGGTAGATTGGCTTGTGGGGTTGATCCCCTTTAAAACCAATGAAATGGTTTTGATTATCCATTGGACGATAAAAATGTTTTTATTTCTTATTTGGTTTGTTTTTTCACTAGAAAAAGTGGAAGAAAGACATATGATGGTCTTAAAAGTCTTCGGGCAAAGAATTCACGCCCCCTCCTTTTATTTTTACGAGGGGTGGAAAGGAACAATTTTCCCAACACCAATTATATCGGGAGATCATAGGGAGATAAGAGAAATTACAATCAGCAACAAGGTTCCGAAAGAAGATAGGGAGGGACGTAAAAATGCCTGATAAAACAGTAATTTTATGTCAAGCTTTAGATGGTCAAGAAGTTGAGGTTGTGTATGCAATTCAAATTCAAATTATTGACTCATTTCTTTGGGAAAATGTTAAAAATCCTATTACAGCAATTGAGAACATGTTTCTTGCTCAACTAAGAATTATCATCAAGTTATTTAAAGCGGATGATACAACATCACTAAAAGGATCAATTGCCGGTATGTTGTCTGGTGAAAGGTATCTGGTTTGGAGGAGAAAATCTGACGGCGAACTTCTCAAAAGTGATGCTAAAAGTATTTTAGCTATCAAAGATGACGAAGACTCATATAAACAAGTCCTTGAAGAAACTCTTGACCAAGTTACCCGCGAAGCGTTAGTTGGATATCAAGAGAATATTGCCCAAGGAAAAAATCTTGTACAATACACAATAACGGAACAAGATGAGGGGGGCGGTGAAAGAAAAACAGATTATTTTGCAGAAATTATACCGGCTAGCACTTTTGATTACCAAGCCGTTATCAATGAAGCAAAACGAGTGGGGGCAAGAGTGGAATCAATCGCCATTACAGATATTACCCCACCAGAAGCTGTAAGAAAAGCAGCTGAGGAAAAACAGATTGAGGAATTCCAGGGAGACGCCAGGGAGATTGAGGCGGAGAGACATAAAAGAGCTGCCTTAATCAAGTTGGGATTTAACCCAGATACAGAAAAACCAAAAGATCTCGATCCTCTAAATTATGCTAGGTGGGAAAAATTAGTTAACGACGCAATGGTTCAAGAAGGTACAGCCCAAAAGATCATCGTGGAATCAGGTAGTGGTGGCAGTCCAGATCTTGGAGATAAACTTATCGCTGCCGCAAATATTGCTTCCAAAAAAGGGGGTAAATGATGGACAGGAAAAAAGTAGTGAAAAGAATTTCTATAACTTTCTTTTTGTGTCTAGTGTCCACCGTTCTGTTTTATGGAATTAAATATTGGTATTCGGAAAGTGAAAGGGAGGAGTTTATAGAAAGACAAGCTGAACTCCAAAGACTCAACGAGCCCTGTGGTCCGTGGACGCGAGAAAAACTTAGACGTGAGGGTTACACCGGGTGCAGAAAAATTTATGTTCCCCATGACTCTACGACCAGTTATTTCCACACCGGAGAAGGTATTGAGGTAGAATTCCTCACCAATCCACAAAGGAAAGATGTCCGCTTTCAACTGAAGGATGACATGACAGGCACTTGGTATCCTCTACCAGCCAATCCTTGCAAATATAGCAAGAAATATGGGGCCTGCGTCATCGAAAATCCAACATACCGATTCAGATCTTTCACCGGAAGAGGTGAAAATGTCTGGATAATCAGTAGACAAGGAACTAAAGAGCTTTAAACCACAAAAGGGTGTGAAATTTCACACCCTTTTTTAATTTACTATTATACATTTCAAACTAAATACCCTGTCCTAATTGATTTATTGTACTTTCTAGAACCCTTGCCAAAACTTCTGCCCCGAGTAAGATAACCGCACCAACCAGTGTCCACATCAAGAAATCTCTCGCCTCTCTAATTTTCCCTTCATTTCCTTGTGCAGTTACGAACTTAAACCCTGCATAAATTATGAAAAATACGATAATTGGAGCACCAATGGCCACAACTATTTTTAATATGGCTGTTAATAATTGCTGTATTGTTTCCGCCCCTATGGGGTTTGAAATTTTTGAAGCTGATCCTCCGCTACCACCTAGTTTTGGTTCGGCAAAAACAATTTTTGGTAAAACCAAAGCGGAAAAAATTAATAAAGTAGGGTATATTTTTTGTATAAATTTCATATTTTTTATATTATTATAAATCTAAAAATTGTTTTACATCACCAGTCCCACCTAAACCAACCACAATTGTCTTTACAATTAGCCAACCAGCTAATATAAATACCATCCCCCAGATTAACAACCCCAACCTCTTTTTGGCTGCGCTTCTTGCAGCGGCTTTATCAGCATTTACCACAAAATCGAAACCAATCCAAACAAACAAAATCGTCGCTATCGGTACAGAAATCCAAATAAATACATCAAGAAGATTTTTTATTAATTGAATTAACTCCTTAAAACCACAAGGACCATCACATTTGGGAACAATTCCTTCGTTACTCCCCGGTTTCCAAGCATACGATACAACAGGCAAAAACAATAAAGAGGTTATTGTTAGATAGTAATATTTTTTTAAAGTTGGGTGCATATAGAATACATTATATCTTATTTTAAAATACAATGTTAAATAGTGATGTGGAAAGATTAAGTATGACACGAATCCACGAATTTATACGAATACCTCGAATCAATTTTATACAAATAATATTCGTGTTGTTTTGATTCGCTTTAACGAACTAAACATTCGCATTCGTAAGATTCGCAGCATTCGTACCATTCGTGGATTCATGTCGTGTTTATTTCAATTGTTTCATTTCAGCCGAAGCCCTACTAATCGCATTACTCACCCTATCTCTCCCCGAAACTATATTTTCAATCATACTTTGAAATACAATATCGGTACTTGCTGGCTCTGGGTCAAGCCAAGCTTTTGAAAACAAGGCTGAATCATAAAATACAGTTGCATATGGGCTAGTAGGCTTATCAGATAATAAAGTGCGGGCAACTGGTGGTAATTCTACTATTCTTGAAATTTCAGCTAATAAACCATCACTAGACATTGTACTCAATACACCAAAAGCAGATTCAATCTTTCTTGAATTTTTGGATAAAGCTAATGATGTTAATTTTCCAAATGTTACCGTCCTTCCGTTACTTGCTTGTGGCATATAAGTTACATCAAAGTTAAGATTAGGATTTTTTGCTCTAATATCATTGATTTCACTAGCATAACCAATGTAAAGAGCTAAATCATTACCAACAAAAGCATTATCAGAACGAGGCATTGATCGATTCCAAGTATAAACAGATTTGGATGGATTAGAAAATTGGACAAAAAAGTTTATTGCTTCCTGCACAGTTTCGTTTTTTCCATCAAAAGTTTTACCTAATTCTATTTCTAACTCTCCTTTTTCATTTAAACTAGTCATCTTAGAGTCAGCTTGCATCATTAAAGTAGCAACAATATCCTTTGCGTGATTCAAATTTCTAAACTCCCCAAAAGAAATAAAACTTATTAAAACATTCAAATCTTGATCAGTCTCTGTAATTTTTTGACTAAGTGAATAGAATTCTTCCCATTTTTTTGGTGGAGAAGATACTCCTGCTGATGAAAAAATATCACGATTCCAATACATCACCATTGGATCGACAAAGAAAGGTACACCAAGAATACCTTCTGATGTTAATAAGATTTCAGCTTCTTCAATATATTTATCTTTGAAATCTCTTTCACTTATAACTTCATAAGGAATAGGATAAATTTTAGCTTTATGTTTCAAAATAGATTCTTCAGTAAACATAAAAATATCTGGACCATTTCCTGTTGCCAACGCTTCGGTTAGTTTTTGATCAAACTCAGTAGGATCAATTTCGGTATACTTAACTTGATCGTAAGATTTATCAATATCTCGCAAAGATACTAGGAATTCTTCCATTAAATTTTTTTCTACGCTTCCCCAAACATTAATTTCCTCCACCAAAGCCCCCTGCTGTCCGGTAAATCCCGCAAAAAGAATAACCCCAGCGACAGCAAATACTGAGAAAACTGAAAGTAAAATTGTTTGAAATGGGGTCATTGGTAAATTAGTAAATATTTATTTTTTTCTAAAAATCATTCCGTAGTGATGATCACCAGCAGATATATCTTTCATATGCTCAAACCCACTTGATGTAAATAAATTCTCTGCCTCATCCCTACTTACAATATTTTCTTGTATCGGTCCAAGATTATTAAAAGAATCTTCCCAATCTACAACAAGAATACGGCCACCCGGTTTTAATATTCTATTAATCTCACTTAATAAATTATCTTTATTTTCAATTTGAAACAAAACATTAGAAACAATAACAGCATCAAGTGAAAATTGTTTAATTCGAGTTCCCCCGATCTTTTCTATATCAGCCCAAACTACCTCAATATTAAAAAGTTTCCTTTCTTTTGCAAGATTTTGTACATGATCAAGTAAGTCTTTCTGAACATCGACGGTGTAAATATGACCCGAAGAACCAACTGCTTCCGCAGCAGCAACCGAATAAAAACCAGAACCAGCCCCTAAATCAGCAACAGTCATTCCCTCGTCTAACTCAAACTGATCTATATTATGTTGTGGGTCTAAAAAACTCATTTTAATTTAAGTAAATTAAGCTAAACTTAGATGTTTCTCAATTTTAATCACTTTTTCAGTTGTTTCTTCCTGAGAGTCCTCTACATTATCTACCCTATTATTCATAGTTTTTAATTCACCTTTTATTTCTGAAATATCTTCTTTCATTTCCACTATATCTGATTTTACTCCCGCCATATCAACTTTTAGAGTACCAATTTCTTCAAAATGATTATCCACTCTTTTGGAAAGATCTTTGATGTCTTTTTGTAACACTTCTCTGGTAAGAGATAGACTTTCTGCAACCATCTTATTTTCTGATCTTATTTCTTCAATCAAAATAGCGTTTTGACGAGTGGTTTCCTTGGCAGTCTCTTTTATTATTTTTCGAATTTGTTTTTCATCCATTAGGATAATTTTAACATAAAATAATATCAGTTTGTAAGTTGGTATGTTGGTAAGTGACGAAAAATCACGACTTTTATTCTTTGCGAAGCAAAGGATAAAAATCGTAGATTTTTCGTCATCCCGAGCTTGCGAGGGATCCAGAAAACTCTTCCTTGGTTTATGTCCGTGCCACAAAATGTCGATCGACATTTTGTGGCACGGACATAAATTTTGAAATCAGAAAAACAGTTTTTTAAAACCAAAAATAATCCCCCCAACCGAAGTCGGGGGGGGGTGAAACCTTTTAGGCAATAGCACTCAAAACCGCTATCACCTGGGGAAGGGACATCTTTTTCCGCAGGATACCTCCTGCCTGCGGAATGTTGCCCCTGGTTTTTCTGATGGCTGACTTGGCCAAGACCAGGTCAGCTTCGCTAATCTGCTGGCTGGCTACGGCCAGCCTCAGCCCGGCGGGTGCCGGGTGAATAAGTGTTCTCATAACAACCTCCTTTTTTTAAAGATATCCATCTGTATATTGAATAAAATACATACGGATATCAATATGAAAATTCTATGTACATTTTATCATCATCATCATCATTTGTCAAGCACCACTACTTAAAGACATGTTAGGGAGGCGATAGAATCCCCAGCTCTCAACTTCATTATCCTAACCCCCTGAGTTTGACGACCTAACGACGGCAATTCTTTAACATCCACTCGGATCACCTGTCCGTTTTTAGAAATGGCAATAATTTCTTGTTCATTTTCTGTTAAGACTTTTGAAATAATTAAATCACCGGTTTTAGAAGTAACCTGCATAGTTTTTATCCCCGAACCAGCCCTCTTTTGCACCTTATACTCTTTCAAAGCAGTTTGTTTTCCATAACCATTTTCACTAATCACAAATAGCGTTGGATCTTTTTCACCTTTTTTGACAACATTAGCACCAACCACAAAGTCCCCTTTCTTGAGCTTCATTCCGACTACCCCCCCGGCGGTTCGACCCATTTCTCGAACATCCGACTCTTTAAACCGAATAGATTGGCCCTTATGACTCGCCATAACAACATCATCGTTTTTTTCAACAAACCGAGCCGTAATCAACTCATCGTCGGTTTTTAGCTTAATAGCAA
Organism: uncultured Candidatus Saccharibacteria bacterium; assembly: GCA_964608745.1. Lineage (GTDB taxonomy): Bacteria > Patescibacteriota > Minisyncoccia > Phycocordibacterales > UBA12079 > UBA12079. The sequence goes on from CAZSPC010000008.1 coordinate 14,009, forward strand.
TTAAACCACTTCGACGAACATCGTAGAATGATTTTGTGGCTACTTTTTTAACTACTCCATTTCTTGTTATCATTGCAAGAGAAGAATCACTTTTCTTTACATCTTTCGGCATTGCCAAAATAGAGGTAACTTTTTCATCTCCTTCCAATTGCAAGAAATTCATTATCGATTTTCCACGAGTAGCCCGCCTTCCCTCCGGTAAATCGTACATTTTTATCTGATAAACCTTACCCCTATCACTGAAAAATAACAAGTCAGAGTGTGTACTTGTAGTCAAAAACATTGAGACAAAATCCTCTTCTTTTGCCTTCAAGTCAACTACCCCAATTCCACCCCGCCTTTGTTTCTTAAATTCATCTGGATTTGTTCTCTTTACATAACCACCAGCTGAATAAACAAGTACTGATTCTTCTTCTGGAATTAAATCTTCAACAGAAATTGATTTAACCCCACCCCTCATTACCTTAGTTCTTCTTTCATCTCCATATTTTTTAACTACCTCTTCTAGTTCTTTTTTGATTACAGTCAAAATTTTCTTTGGACTCTTCAACAATGCTTTCATTTCTTTAATAAATGCTTGAATTTCTTTCAATTCATCTTCAATTTTCTTTCTTTCAAGACCAGCTAGTTTTTGAAGCTTCATTTCCAAAATAGCTTTGGCCTGAATTTCTGTAAACTTAAACTTTTTCATCAAATTAGCTTGAGCAGTTGGAGTATCTTTGGATGCTTTTATGGTTTTAATAATTTTATCAATATGATCCAAGGCTTTTTTCAAACCAAGTAAAATATGTTCCCGAGCTTCTGCTTTATTTAAATCGAATTGAGTTCGCCTTTTAACCACCTCTTGTCGATGAGAAATAAACTCTTGGAGAATAGATTTCAAAGCCATCGTTTGTGGAACACCATCCACCAACATCACCATATTCATATTAAAAGTACTTTCTAATTGGGTGTGTTTGTAGATATAATTCAATACTTTTTGCGGGTGTGTTCCCACCTTCAGATCAATTACCACCCTCAAATTATCAATCGTAGTTGATTCATCCCGAAGACCCTTTATCCCCTGAATTTTTTTATTCTTATGGAGATCTGCAATCTTTACAATCAGATCGGCCTTATTTACCCTAAACGGTAAGGAGGAAATAATGATTTGGAACGAACCAGATTTTGCTTCAACGATTTCAGCTTGTCCACGACAAACAATACCACCGCGTCCGTTTGCATAAGCGTGTTTGATAGCTTTTTTATCAAAAATAACCCCACCTAATGGAAAATCAGGACCTTGAATATATTTAAGAAGATCATCTGTTGTTGCATCTTTATTATCAATCAAATGAATAACAGCATCCACAACCTCACCTAAATTATGGGGTGGAATATTAGTTGCCATACCAACCGCAATTCCTAATGTTCCGTTAAGTAGAATGTTTGGTACAGCTGCTGGTAAAACAGATGGTTCTTTGGTTGTACCATCGTAATTTGGTAAAAAGTCTACTGTGTCTTTTTCAATATTAAAAAGAAGTTCACTAGCCAATTTAGACATCTTTGCTTCCGTATAACGCATTGCAGCCGGAGAATCTCCATCAATTGATCCAAAGTTTCCTTGACCCAAAACAAGTGGGTAACGCATCGTGAAATCCTGACTCATTTTTACCATAGCTTCATATACAGCGGTATCACCATGGGGGTGATATTTACCCAACACCTCACCCACCACCGTTGCAGATTTTCGAAATTTTGCCGATGAAGTTAAACCCATCCCATGCATCGCATAAAGAATCCTTCTGTGGACAGGTTTTAGCCCATCTCGAACATCGGGCAAAGCTCGATCAGTGATAACCGACATGGCATAATCTAAAAAACTCTGCTCCATTTGAGAGCTGATGTCTTTTGAAATGATTCCTTTTTCCTGTTCGTTTGATTGTTTTTCTTCTTTTGGAGATTCGGAAGAATTTGCTTTTTTCTTAGCCATAATATGTCAGTTTTTGGTTTACATTGCTCCAAACTTTTCTTTTGTTTTTAAAGGAAAAGTTTGAAGTAGTTTTTAGTTTTTAGACAAAAAAATTTACAAAGTAAATTTCTCTGAAACAGTCTATTTTTATGAGTATATTATAGCATATTCTAGCAATTTTTGGAGTAAAAATAAGTGGAAAACAGAGTTAGTTTTTAGTTTATAAGTTTTTAGATAATTTTCAAATAAAAAGCCCCGAGAATTTTGTACCCAAGGCTTTGCTTTTAAATTAGAAGTTTCGTTTTGTCCTAAGTTTATATAAAATTAATTTTAATTTTCAAATCTTTCTAGATCACCCTGAATATCAACAACAAAATCACCCAACATATCAATGGCTGATGCATTGCTTTGTGATTCAACCGATGTGTATCTTACCGGCATAACGTTAGACAAATAAAACCAAAGCAACAAAACAAAAGCCATCACAACAATTGTGCTGATAATTAAGATTATCTTTTTTTCTTCCTCAGATTTTGATCGAAGTTTTTGTAGAAAAGACATAAGAGTTTAGGAATAAGGAATAAGGGTTGAGGGATAAGTAATGAATTTTTGCGAAGCAAAAATTCATTCGTCAAAGGTCAAATGTCAATTGTCAAAGGTATAATTAAACCCCCGGTTTAATTACAACCATCTCCCCTTCTTTCCCCTCCAAATCTTTTTTCTTTATAGTTAATTTATCAACTGGTTTTACTTTTTCATCCCCACCTTCTTTCAAGAATTTTTTCAAGGCATTTTTTTCACCCACATCCCCGTAATGCATTGGAATTACCACTTTTGCTCCGAGTTTGTTAGCGATTTTATGTGATTCTGTTGCGTCTAAAACACCATCTCCACCAATAGGAACAAATAAAATATCAATATTATCTAAAATGGATTTTACTTTTTCATCCAATCCGTTTGACTCTAAACAACCCAAAAAACCAATTTTCATACCATCCATCACCAAAGAATAAATAGTATTCAGTCTTTCCTTTCCCTTGTACTTAGTTTTAGAAATTGCTCCTTTTATAAAAACCTGTTTAATTTCATATTCCCCCGGGCCGTCAATTATAAAAGGTTGTCTATTTTTTGAAGTAACATTATCAATACCATTAAAATCTTCATCACCGGTTGTAATTAAGGCAATATCAGCACCAAAGCGAGAAAACTTGTGTTTAGATTTTTTTGAGATTGGATTAAGGGCAACGATCGTGTCACCAAATTGAAGTTTAAAAAATTGAATATTGTGGTAGGTAATAATCATATAAATAGGGTTTAGGACTTAGCGTTTAGGGTTTAGGAAAAAAATTTAAGCTTCGCTTAATTTTTTCTCTAAACTATAAACACCGACCATTAGACACTTAAATTAATTTATTTATAGACTAGATTATATCAATAATTAAGAATTAAAAAAAGCAGGTGAAATTCCTGCTTTTTCATTGAATATTAGAAATAAGGTTTTGGATCTTTGTCTTTTTTCAATGGTTTTTCCCATTTTGATGCTAATGCACCAACTTGACCAAGATTTTCCCCTATTCTTATTTCGATTTCTGGTTCATCATCTTGTGCTTCAACTTTTTGTATTTCTGTTTGCGAGTCTTGCGAATCTTTTTTTACTTTATCAGAAACTAATGCAAAAGTATTAGTATCTTCTTGAGAATTAGATTGCATCAACCATCTTTGATCTGATAAATGCCCACAACCAGCACAACTACTACTCCCAAATTTTTTTTGACTCATCATTTACCTCCCTTATTAATGAGATTTAATAGTAGTTTATATACTAAATCCGAGTTTAAGATAAAAGTACTAACCTGATAAAAAATGATATCAAATTTTACAAAATAATTCAATAAAAAAGCGGACGAATCCGCTTTTGTTAATTTTATTCTTCTATTCTTGTTTTAAAAAGATTATCAGGGACTTTTGGTTTTTTGAGATGTTTTTGGATATCTCGTCTGCATTCGAGAAAACTTTTTTTAAGTTTACGAGATGCAAAACGGCCAAACCCCAACCACACTTAGGATAGTTATTTTTTGTGGAAAAATTCATGTTTCCCTCCGTTTTGTTTAAATTTAAAGAATACCTATACCATTTCTATAAAGAAAAATATCAAATATTTAAAATAAGTCAAGTTTACCCCCACACCTTTCATATCATCGTCTTTCAGACAACGCACGATTAACCAAATTTTTAATATTTATATTAATGATATGAAAGGTGTGGGGGCTTACTTAAACCAATTTAATATTTTTGACCAAAAAGTATCTTTTTTTAGATCTGATTTGTAATTTGATTTATCATCTAAAATCATAACCATCTGCTCTCCCTCTTTCACTACACTAAATTTATTTCTTATTTCTTTTTCTACACCAGAATCAGAATTAAACTCCTCCAATTCTTTTTCAATCCTTTCCTTTCTATTCTCTAACTCGTTTAATTCTTGTTGGGCAATCTTTTTATTTTCATCTGTCATTCGTACCTCACTAAAGACCCTCCAAACACCCCTAGCAACTAAAATTAATAACAAAAACAAAACAACCAAAGTAATTTTTGAATAAATAATTTTATTTAAAAACTTTTTTTCTTTCCTTTCTAACATTAACTTTAATTCTAACAAAATTAAAACAGAATTACGAAATCAAAAAAACAGATTTGTGGGTTTTATCTACGATCGTAGATAAAACCCACAAGTCTTAATAACAACATTTTTTCTATATTAATATATGTTATTATACTTATTAACTTACTAACTAGACTTCGTGTTATTTAATAAAAGAAACAAAAAAATAATAAAGATTTTTTGGAGCGTTATGGGTGTCTTACTAATTATTAGTATGATTCTTCTTTATGCACCTATCCTAATTTAATTTTAAAAAAATAAATTAAGAATTTTCGGGTACCAATTTTCATTTGAAATTTCAATGGCTCACGCGTGAGCCATTGAAAATAGCTCAACAAAGCCATTGGTGGGTGTCGGACACCCACTTTTTTAGTAAAAAATTCAACGGCTCATTGATGAGCCGTTGAAATTTCTTGCATAAATATTGAATTTATGTAATATTTTATATTAGAAACTACAAATATTTCTTTTTAAATAAGTGAAGGAGAATAGATATGAAAGGTAGAATTATATTGGTTTTTGATCCTGATGATTATCCTGATATTTTGAAAAAAGAAGTAGAAAAAATCAAAATTAAGGTCTTTTCTTTAGATGAAGAAATTAAAAATCTTCACAGAAAACTAGAACAAAGACAAAAAGAGTGTAATCATAAAGATTCAAAACACCTTTCGGGTGATTTTCGTATGTGCTCTTCGTGTGAAAAAGTCTATGTTCATCTAAATTAAAACTTGCTACCTGCAAAGGTAACAAGTTTTTTGTTTTTCTATTTATTTTTTTTACTTCTTATCTAAACTACTATATTAACCAATTTATTTTCAATATAAATTATTTTTTTAGAAGTCTTTCCCTCCATCCATTTCTTAACAATTTCACTTTCTTGGGCTTTTTCTTTTATGACTTCATCATCTTCACCATTTTCTATTTCCATTTCATCTCGAACTTTTCCATTCACCTGAATTACAATTGTATGGGTACTGTCTTTTGCCATATTTTCATCATACTTTGGCCAATTTTGTTGATGGATTGAGCCTTCTTCTCCCAACCTCTGATACAATTCTTCTGCTATGTGTGGTGCAAAAGGGGCGAGTACTTTCAAAAAAGTTATAAAATTCTGTCTTGAAATAGTATTTGTTTTAACAAGGTTAATAAACTTCATCATATCTGACACAACTGTATTGTATTTTAAATTTTCAATATCACCCGTCGCTTTTCTTATTAATTTATGCAATTCACGAACAACATCGGGTGAACTTTCTGAAAGGTTGCTGGGTACATCCCAAACCTTTTCCAAAAAACGATACACCCCAACAATATTATCTTCATTCCAAGCAATTTCATCCTCCAAAGGTCCCGCAAAAAGCATGTAGGTTCTTACGGAGTCAGCCCCAAATCTCTCAACCATATCATCAGGATTAGTAACATTACCTTTTGACTTAGACATTTTCTTTCCTTCTTTGTCCAAGACCATTCCTTGATGACGAAGCTTCAAAAAAGGTTCATTGTGATCAAGTAAACCAATCCTGTTCATAGCTTTCACAAAAAATCGTGCAAACAACAAATGCATATAAGTATGTTCTGCCCCACCAATGTATACATCAACTGGCAACCATTTTTTTCTAACCTCCGAACAAAATTCTTTCTCATTTTGCATATCAGGATATCGCAAGAAATACCAAGAAGAATCAACAAAAGTATCCATTGTGTCATATTCAGGAGTCCAACCCTCGCCAAAGATTTTTTCTGTTCGTTCTTTTAACTCTTTTGATTCTGTTAATGGAGAAACACCAGTTGGTTTAAAATCAACATCAGTTGGTAACACCCATGGTAAATGCTCTTCTGGAACTAATGTTGCTTCACCATCAGGAGAATAAACAATAGGAATTGGGCAACCCCAATATCTTTGTCGAGAAATAGACCAATCTCGCAAACGATAATTATTAGTCTTTTCCCCACCAACAAACTCAGTAATTTTTTGTTTGGCTTTTTCAACACTTAATCCATTAAAATCACCCGAATTTATCAATTTCCCATCCCCGACATAAGCCTGCTTTTTTATATCTCCACCGGAAATAACCTCTCTTATTTCAAGATCAAATTTTTTAGCGAATTCGTAATCTCGTTCATCGTGAGCCGGCACAGCCATAATTGCTCCTGTTCCATAACCAGAAAGCACATAATCAGCAATAAAAATTGGTATCTCTTCTTTGTTGGCTGGGTTTATCGCAGAAACCCCCAGAAGCTGAACCCCTGTTTTTTCTTTATTTTCAAGTCTTTCCATTTCTGTCTTAATTTTTGTTTTTTCAATATAATCAATAATTTCTTTTTGATTTTCAATTTGTGCATTACTTAGTAGCCGAGCTACTAAGTTGTGCTCTGGGGCCAAAACCATATAAGTAGCACCGAAAAGAGTGTCTGGTCTTGTGGTAAATACAGAAATTTCAGAAGAAATTTCTGTCGCAGAAGACTGCGAAACAAACGCAGACCCATGCAGAATTTCATTAAGGAGTTCTGGTATCCCTTGTTCTTTAAGCTGAACACCGAAGTGACCCTTGTTGTTAAATTTCAAAAACTTGGCCTTTAGTCCTTTTGCATTTTGTTCTCCAGCCTCAAAAGGAACCCATTTGTCATCTTTAGAATGTAAAATTACAAAATCGTCACAATGTTTTTTAATCTTTTCAAAATCATATCCCTCTTTCGTAAAAAATCCTTTATTATTTTCTGTTTTATTTCTCTTTTCTGAATCTCCGGAATTAGTAGCAACTAAAATTACTTTTTTTACTTTAAAATTTTCTGGTTGTTTTTCTAACCAGCGCAAAATCGCAACACCTCCTCTTGAGTGACCAACAATAATTGAGTTTTGATTAGGATTTGTTTTTTCCAACTCATTCATCCACTCATTAATTTCTGGATCGTTAGCTTTTGGCAAAACTGGTGCAATAAAATCAGTATTATTTCTTTTCATTTCTTCTGCTAATAACGGATACCACTTTTCATTTGGATTAGTGTTTTTTCCGTGCATCAAAACAACATTGGCTTGCTCACGCAAACCATCGCCTGGATTGCCACAGGCTTCGCCTTCGCAATGACGAATGGGGAATGTAATCTTAGCTCCTTCGGACTTTCCCACCCAATTTTTTTGATTTTTTACAGTATGCTCTGGCCAATCTACTTTATCTAACCCTTCAATTAAATCATCTGAAAAGTCAGTAATTTTGAAAAACCAACCGGGAATTTTCTTTTGCTCAATTTGAGTATCACATCGCTCGCAAGCACCATTAACCACCTGTTCATTAGCAATTCCTGTTTGGCAAGAATTACACCAGTTAATTGTGTCTTCTTTTTTATAAACTAATCCATTTTTATAAAATTGTTGGAAAATCCATTGTGTCCATTTGTAATAAGAAGGATCAGATGTAACTGCCATCTCATCAAAATCATAAGCCAACCCAAGTGATTCCATTTGTTTAATATATGTATTTATATTTTTTTCAGTTGTTTTTGCTGGATGTACCCCCGTCTTTATAGCAAAATTTTCTGCCGGTAACCCAAAAGCATCAAATCCTTGTGGATGCAAAACATTATATCCTTGCATTTTTTTAAACCGATAATATACATCACTGGCGGTGTAGCTTTCAGTGTGTCCCATATGTAAACCATCTCCCGATGGGTATGGGAACATATCCAAGACATAATGCTTGTTTTCTGTGGCATCTTTATCAATTTTAAAATCTCCGTTTTCTTTCCAAACTTTTTGCCATTTTGGTTCAATTTCTTTGTGGTTGTATTTATCTTGCATAATTGTTTATAAATTAATTGACTTTTTTTTAAATATATATATTATTATATATGTATAAACATTTTGAAAAGCCCCGAACGGTGTTAAGTGCCTAAGGGCCTTTTCTTTTGCTTGTATTCTATTTTCTTTCGAATATCAACATTATCGTCAAGAACAGTAAAATAACTTTTATCTAAATTATTATGGTTTTTATATAAAGTAGATGCAAATTCAAGATTAGGAGCTATGACTTTTTTAAATCTATTTTTCTCAACAAAATAATCAACCAAAACTTTATAATCACCATCTCCAGAAACTAAAACGATTTTATCAAATTTGTCATTTTGGTCAATTAGTTTTTTCATGGCGGTAAAAGTCAAAACAACATCTACATTTCCTTTTTTGTTACTTTTTAAAGTTTCTCCTTTTAAATTAAAAACTAAAATAAAACCTGCCCTTTGTAAGTTTTCATAAAGTTCTTTTTCGTCATCTTTGTAACCCAAAAAATAATAAGCTTCTGAAACGGAATACTTATCTTTTAAATAGCGATAAAAAGATTTATGATGGAAATTCCAGTCAAGACCCATTTTTAAATTCTGCCCATCAATAAATGCTAAATTATTTTCTTTTTTATTTTTCATAAACCTCACCCTATTCTAACAAAAAACACCCGTTTTGTAAGGGTAAAACCCCCAGCTAAAGCTAAGGTTTCTAGGCGTAAGTAATAAGGTGTAAGTAGTAAGAAAAAAGTGGGTGTCGGACACCCACTTTTTTATCAGCTTATCTATTTAAACTTTTTAATACCCAAGTATATCAATACCAGGAGAGCTAATCCAAGAATTCCAACTTGTAAGTATTCTCCAGCATACTGCCAATATCTAGTTGAGGCTACAATGAATGTTAGAACACCACCAAGTGAAAGTGCCATTGCTACTGTTTCAATACTAGCGATGAAAAATCCTATCAAAATTGAAATTACTCCTAAAATAACTAGTGTTATAAAGACTTTCTTTTCATAATCCTCCCTTGCTTCATCATATGCGTTATTACAGTCAAAGTACAAATCACAATATCCTTCTGGCATAATAACATCAGGCTCATAGACTTTTCCTCTATAAATATTTTCATCCCATTGACCTCCTTCCTCTAAACACTTTTCTTTGGTATCAATCCTTTCAACAACTTGATCTTTTGGACAAAATTCATCCCACTCAGGTGAGTTATAAATAACTTTTAATGCATAGGCAAAAAATAGGTTTAATACAACGATTATTCCTAAAATTAGTGCCCATTTTAAAATTTTGTTTTCAATCATAATGTATTAGGGTTATAGGACTTAGCGTTTAGGGTTGTAGGAATGAATTTTGCCAGAAGCAAAATTCATTCTTTAACTCTAAGTCCTGTTGGATAATTTAAATTAATTCAAAATTAGATGAGATTCGGTTTTATTTGTGTGGGAATGGAGGGAGGTGTATTACATATACAGCGACTGACATTCTCATACAAATAAAACCGAAGGTCGTTAATTTTGGATTAATTTTTAGAAACGAAATTGGTATACCCTTTAAGAGCCTCTAAAATATCTGTCGGAATCATCCAAATAGTTGTGTTTGATTGGTCAGAACTTAAATCGTTGATAGCTTGTAAAGTTCTCAAATGCATCGCTCCGGGGGTTGATGTCAATTTTGTTGCTGCCTCAGCAAGATTATCTGCGGCAATCCTATCTCCATCAGCTTTAATAATAACCGCTCTCTTTTCTCTTTCAGCCTCAGCTTCTTTCGAGATTGTTCTTTTTAAATCTTCTGGAATAACAACATCTTTCAGCTCAACTGACTCAACATCAATCCCCCACGGATCAGTAAGGCTATCTACCCTATTTTTAATTTGTTCAGCAACCTCGGCTCTCTTTTGCAAAAGCTCGTCAAGGCTTCTTTCTCCAACTGCATTCCTCATTGTTGTTTGGGCAACCTGTGATACCGCATAATAATAGTCTTCAACCTCAAGAATTGATTTAGAAGCATCTACAATTTTGTAATAAACCACCGCGTTAATCCTTACAGGAATATTGTCTTTGGTAATAACTTCTTGATCAGGAACATCAACGGCTTTTGTTCTAATATCCACTTTTCGCATTGTTTGGAAAATAGGAATTACAATTCTCCATCCAGGTTTTTTGATACCGGTAAATTTACCGAGAGTAAACATAACTCCTCTTTGATATTGGTTAACTTGTCTGATGAAAATCACCAACAAAACAATTATCGCTGGTAAATATGAGGTGAAACCCCAAAATGAAAATATATCTGGCATATTGTTTATATTTAGGGCTTAGCGTTTAGGGTTTAGGGTTGTAGTGAGCAAATTTTGCCTTTGGCAAAATTTGCTACTAAACGCTATACGCCTATTGCTAAACGCTCTAAAATTTAATTTATTAAATTTTTAATTATTGATCTCTTTCAAACTTTCCTACAACCCAATCAAACTCGTCCTGAAAATCCCTTCCTGAACAACTAAATCCAGGGCTATCGGGATGAGGTCTTGATGCACTTTCTATATCATTTACACCCAAAACATAATAAGCGCCTTTTGAAACATCACATCCACTAGTACCAGCTGAGAATTTATTATATCGATATGCCATCGAACAACTAGTAGAAAGAGGGTCTCCAATAACCCCTTGCATATAATTTCCGGTTGAAAGTACCTCTATAAAAGTATCCCCTGTACCAACAAAACCAGCATCCCATCCACTACAATCGTCATCTATTGTGACCGGATAATTACCATTATCTGTATAATAAAGCTCTAAGGCATTTTGAATTTGTTGCATATCGGAAATTCTTTGAGTATCTCGCGCTCTTTTTCTTGCATCATTTAGAAAACCCAAGACAAAAGTAGCCATTAACCCAATAATAGCTACAACGGTTAGTAATTCAAGTAGTGTAAACCCCGACACCAAATTTGGTATTGTTTTTTGTTGCTTCTTGATATCATTAGAAGATTCAAACCTATTAATAAATTTTACCTTATTGAAAATAATGGAACAAAAACTTTGCAACAATGTCAAAATTGGTGTAGGGGTAAATCCTCTATTTTGTTTTTTGTTTAAAATCATATATTAAATATTAGATTAATATCTAAGATCAGCGGGAATTATTGGAAATTCCCCCGCAGAGTATTTTTCGTCATCTTTTAAAAAAATAAAGAGCGTTACAACAATACAAATCGAAATTAAAAAACCCAAAACAAATTCAGCTTGTTTTCTATTTTTTACTAATCCACCAGAATAATTTTGAACTAATGAGGTAAGCCCCCTTCTTTCAGCTCGAGATTCATATATATCAAAAGTAGGTTCATCAAATTGAACTTCGTTGTAATCAGACATAGTTTAATTATAGAAATAAATATACTAATATGCAAATAATACGAATGATACAAATAGTCTACAAATTTAATTAAAGCAGAAAATATTTTTTGATTAAACTTTGTTTAATAAAATTATTTCATTGCTAATAAAATTTTAATAAAGAATATTTGTATATATTCGTTGTATTAGTATCATCTGTTGATTAGTATGTTTACCTCAAATTCGAAATTCAACAACATCTCCATCCTTCACAATATATTCCTTTCCTTCTGTTCGAATTAATCCTTTTTCACGAGCAATCGCAAAAGAACCAGAAGTGATTAAATATTTCCAATTTATGACATCAGCTTTGATAAATTTATCTTTAAAATCTGTGTGGATTGCTGTGCCGGCCATTGGAGCTGTCCAGCCATTTTTTATTGTCCAAGCCCTCGATTCGGTTTCACCCGTTGTAAAGTAAGTCATCAAGTTTAATAATTCATATCCAGCCCTAATTAGACCATCAATATCATCAGCCGAACCACCTAAATGTTGTTTGAATTCTTGTCTTTCATCTTGTGAAAAATCTCTTAATTCGTGTTCTGTTTGTGCATCTACTTTTATATAATTAGCACCAATTTCCTCAAAAAATTTTATAAGCTCATCGTATTTTTTTTGCCCGTTCGCCTCCGGTGAATTAGGGTCAGATTCAATTTCGTCTAAATTAGTCCCTCCTGATTTTTTATTCAAAATATAAAGAATTGGCTTCATTGTAAGCAAATGAAGTTGTTTTACAATTTTCAACTCCTCATCACTCATTTCAATCGAAGAGGCAAACTTCCCACTATCTAATACTTGTTCTATTTTTTTTAATATTTCATTTTCGACGATTGCTTGTTTGTCATTTTTCTTTATATCTTTCTGAAGATTAGCAATTCTTTTTGTAACCGTTTGAAAATCAGCCATTATTAATTCAAGATTTATTACCTCAACATCATTCATTGGATCTATTTTTCCGTCTACATGAATTACTTTATCATCTTCAAAAATACGAATCATCTCTGCAATAGCATCCACCTCTCGAATATTCGCCAAAAACTTATTTCCCAATCCTTCGCCCGCATGAGCACCAGCAACAAGCCCCGCAATATCCACAAACTCAATCGCAGCAGGAATTGTTTTTTCAGAGTTTGAAAAAGCACTCAATTCTTCTAGTCTTTGATCAGGCACAGAAACAACCCCGACCGATGGATCGATTGTACAAAAGGGATAATTTTCTGCTTCAACTTGCTTTTTGGTCAAAGCATTAAAAAGTGTTGATTTTCCAACGTTAGGAAGACCAACTATTCCGATGGATAACATAAAAAGTAGTAGTAAGAATTAAGTAATAAGTAGTAAGTAAAAAATTTTCTCTAAAATTTTTAATTAACTCAACGCGTTGAGTTAATTAAACACTTGAAAATAATAGCTTTTTTAAAATAAAAATACAATATCACCTTCAATAAAAACCTTGAATTTTTTAAATAATAGTGTAGTATATACTCCATTATGACTAAATTAGCTGTAATAGAAACAGGGGGAAAACAGTATAAAGTCGCCGAAGGTGATGTTATTAAAATTGAAAAACTTCCTGGTAAACATAAAGAAGGAGCCAAAATCACTTTTGATAAAGTGCTTCTTACTGATGACGGTAAAGCTACACAGGTAGGAAATCCTTATATCACAAAAGTAAAAATTGAAGGAAAACTTAAAGAAGAAGGGAGAGATAAAAAATTACATATTTGGAAATTCAAATCAAAGAGTAATTATTCAAAGAAGATTGGACACAGACAACATTATAATAAGGTGGAAATTACTAAAATTTAAAGATTTAATTTCCGCCCATAGCTCAGCTGGTAGAGCAACCGGCTCTTAACCGGTAGGTCCTAAGTTCGAATCTTAGTGGGCGGACAATCAGTCTGCTGGTGGAGATGAGGAACGATGAAGTTCCGAATGGATCTTAAATCCAATAGGATTAAGTTCGAATCTTAGTGGGCGGACAAATAAATTTAAACAAATTAAACATGTCACAAGATCAACTAATAAAACTCGCATGCCAAGATTGTAAAAGAATCAATTATTGGAGTCGAAAAAACAGAAAAAAGGTAGAGCGAAAAATAGAGTTAAAAAAATTTTGTAAATGGTGTAAAGGACATCAAATACATAAAGAATTAAAAAAATAAGAGATTCAAATCTCTTATTTTTTTATTGATTTGTAGGTGAGCTGTTTAAATCGCTCAACAAAGCCCCAGAAATGCTAAACCCCCACACCTTTCATACCATTAATATAAATATTAAAAATTTAATTAACCATACGTTGTCTGAAAGACGATGATATGAAAGGTGTGGGGGTAAACGGCTCAACCAATTGAGCCGTTTAAGTTTTGTAATCTAAGAATTACAACTCGCAAAGACCAGCCACACAAGCCAGTTCCTTTGCTCCCTCAGTCTCGTCTTCTCTTTCATAAGTAACAATCTTTGAAAAATCAATGTTCTTGAAACGCTTTAATAATTCACCATATGTCTTTTTATCTGTTTCTTCATAAGGAGCTAGTTTATACACATGATTTGATCTTGGAAGAAATGATAGGCCGCCTACAATATCCCAATTTTGATAAACCCAATTCCCTACCTCAATCCACTCATTTTCTCCAACAGAAACAGTCACTGACGGATTGTGTTCTGTATAATTTGTTTTTACCTCTTTCCAATGTTCAAGTTGTTGAATTGCAGATAAATCATCTTTAAAGACAGACTTAGCAGGTGCTTTAACAGGAAACTCTAAAACATATGTATTAGCAGTATCTTTATTTTGACCCACCTCTGGATGATAAGGGACACCTTGATCTCTTAACATTTTGAATAGAGAGTCTGTCGCAGAAATCCTTACTCGCCGAATATAATATTCTGAATGTCGTGGATGCATTCCAGATGACGAGTCAACCAATTGAGAAACTGTTCCTGATGGCTTAACACAAGTTGTACAAGTAGAAGGTTTAACACTAAACTTTTTTGAATATTGTTGATTTGTTCTAATAACTTGTTTTTTTATTTTTTGCAATAATTTAGGATTATTCCTCAAAATCTTACAATCCCATTGTCCTGTAATTGATACACCTAACAATCTTTCTTCTTCACAATTCTTTTTCCAATCTTTAGATAAATAACCAAAATTAACCAGAGTTGCTTGGTATGTTCCAAGAATAGCTGCAATTTTAGCCTTTTCAATCAACGTTTTTTCAGTATCATCTGCCCGAGCAACGATTTCAGAAAGATTACAAAATTGTTTTGATTTTAAAATAATTTCACCACAAGGATTAACTCCACAAGAATCAATATCTTTTTCAAATATCTTCCACCTCCTATCTGGCATTTGTTTTATAAGAGAACCTCGATTAAAAATACCTCTCTCACCAGAACCACTTTTCATCAAAGCTACCCATTCATCCATAAATTCAACATTGGTTGGTTTTTCATTATAAATGGCAGAATTGTTAGCCATACTTCTTTGTGGTTCTGATACATAAAATTGCCCAAATTTTGCTCTTCTCATTTCTCTATCATCTAAATCAGAAAGAGAAATCAAAGCAGTTCGACGAACTCCCCCTGATACAACAATCTCACCAATCTTACAAACAATATCATGAACATCAATATTACTTAGTCGTTTTCCTTGTCGAGAAAACATTTTTTCACGAGTAAATCTCATTAGCTCTTTTAATGGTTCTGGACCTGATGATTTACCACCCATTGTTTTTAATTTTGCTCCCTCAGGTCGCAATCTTGAATAATCAAATTCTACATCTTCACCAGCAAACCAAGTTTTAACAGCATAAACAAAAGCATCTGCCCAACCTTCCTTGCTATCAGGAATTACATAAGTTTTTCTTTTTTTACCAGCTTGTTTTTTGATTTGTGGGAATTTTTGAACTGTGTGACTTTCAACAGAAAAACCTACTCCCCCACCACACATTGAGATATACATAATTTCTCCAAAATCCTGTGGTTTCGATGGAGCCACAAACGAACAGTTATAACCAGTAACATTTGTTTTTCGTGCTGCTTTTCCGGCTGACCAAACTAGACGCATTGAAGGCATTGTTTTTTGTTCTAACACAAACCTCCTAATTTTTTTGTATTCAGTTTCTGACAATTTTTTTCCCAAATTTTCTCGCATAAAATCCATATACCGATCAATCGTTTCAATCCAAGTTTCTCTCCTACTTTCATCATCTATCCATTTTGAATAAGACCGATAATAAATAAATTCTGACAAAGGATTTCTAAAATATCTTTTAGATTCAAGAGTTAATTTTTTTACATCTTCTGGGACACCAATACCTTCTGCTCTAAGTTTTGCTCTTTCTTTTCTATAAAGAATGTATGCCTTTGCAGTTTTCACATAATCACCAAGAATCAATTCTGCTTCAACTGAGTCTTGAACACCCTCAATAGTTGGAATAAAAGTATTATGTCTTTTAGAAATTTTTACCAATTCCAAAAACACCCGATGAGCTACAAACTTCGCGTCTTTTTCACTCCCCTCACCCGTTGCCAGCATTGCTTTGTAGATAGCATTGGAAATTTTTTCAACATTAAACGGAACAATTCTACCGTCTCTTTTTCTGATTTTTGTTACAAAATCAATGTTTTTTCGCGCTTTTTTAGTGTTTTTTGCCATAATTCTTATAAAAAATTCAAATTATTAATGCATTAATTTTACTCTACTTTTTTTACAACACCCCTGTGGATAGTGGGTTATGAAATAGAAAAAAATAGATGTAAATCTTTTACCTCTCGATTCCCTTGCTTTTTCAAGCCATATCAATAATATTATTTTAGGATAAAAGTAAATCAAATTTAACATAAGGAGAAACAAAATAATGGGTGACCATAACAAGAACGTACTCACTGCTGCTGGACATATTGCTGATGCTATTTCTGAGGTTGTAAAACAACCTCTGCATATTAATCTTTTGGAAAGAATGGATAGGCGTATTCTATTAATTATAAGTTCTTCCCTGGAAGAATTATTAATTATAGAAGATGGAAACTTACTTAAAATTTCAAAATTATCTACACAAAACAAAGAAGAAATATTAGGGGCTTTAACCAAGATGATCGAAGCCACCAATCTCCCAGAAAAAACATTTAAAAAATATTAATCTTTATTTTAAGAATCTCCACAGATTTTTAAATTACTCGTAGAGTGTCGGATTTAATAAACTTTCGTTACCCGGCGACCTGTTTGTATTGGCCTAGTTACCGGGTAATTACTTTTCACGTTTTAAAATATATCTTGAAGAATTAACCGTAAGTGTAATGCTTGCGGTTTTATTTTTTTAAAAAAACTACAAAATTAAAAAACCGACGGAGTAATAAACTCCGTCGGTAAAAGGCCAACCCTAAAGGATCGCAACAACCTCTCCCTCAACAGGAAGGGGTTGGGTAGCGACAACACCAATGACCGTTTGGCAGGTACAGTATAAAATTCGATCAGCTACCAACTGAGCAACCTTCTCACCACCTCGAGCAGTCCATTGGCCGTCACTGTTCAGGGTGTACCCCATGCAACATTCTATACATGTTAATTCCTTTTTCTTGTTTCTTTCCTGGGCTTCTCCGTTTGTTTTTGGCATTTATTCCTCTCATTTGTTTTTTTGATTTCACACCTGTTGTGAAATCTTTTACTTCCGGCAAACATATTAGCAAAGAGAGAGAGAGAGTTGTCAAGGGTTTGTGATGGTATATACATACATATGTCACAGAATGTCGATCAACATTCTATGACATATTATTTTATAATTCAAAAACACAACCCGAGTAAACATTTGCAATTTAAAAGTAGGTAATCTGGTATTCTATTGATAAAGCTTGGATATCATAATATATTAACTACCATGGAGAGGTGGCTGAGTGGTTTAAGGTGCTCGCTTGGAAAGCGAGTGTACGAGTAATCGTACCGTGGGTTCGAATCCCACTCTCTCCGCCAAGTTTTACTTTTTGCGAAATTGTAAGATGTTGCCTCGGCGCAAAGCGCCTCGGCATGATATTTTTCCGCTATTTTGAAGGCATTTTTGAAATCCAAAACCAAAGTGCGGTCGGCAATGCGGAAGTTCGAACCAATCTTTTTGAGAAAATCCCGAATCCTTTCGGGATTTTCTTGTTGAGCGTATTTTTCGGCTTGGTTGGCTTCTTTTATGAAGTTTATGGCAAGTTCGAACCGATTATTGCTCTTTCGCCCAAAAGACGAGATTTTTTCTTCCAAATCTTTTTTAGCGAGAATGAGCTTTTGCTTTTTAGCTATATATTCCGCTTGCGACAAATTGCCGTCCAGTTGTAAATCAAGCAAGCGATCAAGCTTTGTTTCTATCTCTACAAGCTCATCTCTCGCTTTTTGGGCAAAAGAGTTTTCCGCTTGGGCAATTTTCATTTTTTCATTTTCAAAATAATTGATTGAAGCATTTGCCCAAGCGGAAGACAAAGAAACTTTTTTGATTTCTTCTTTTATTTGAGAAGTGATGATTTCTTCTCTTGTATACTTTTGCGAACAGCGGACTTTTCTTTTAGTACAACGCAAATAGTTATGTCCTTTTTGTGTTTCAGTTGTAATAAAACAACCGCACTCGCCACAGCGGAAAAGTCCGCGGTAAACATACGGCTTCAATTTAGGCGTTTTCGGTTTAGATTTCTTCATCATCACTTCTTGGCACTTATCAAAAAGTTTCTTTGTAATAATCGGTTTATGCTTTCCGTCATACATTTCACCTTTGTATCTGATAATTCCGCAGTAAATCGGATTTTTGAGCATATACTGATAATTTGAGACGGAAAGCATTTTGCCTTTCTTGCCAACCAAGCCCAAGGAATTGATAATCTTTCGGATTTGAGCGAGAGGATATTCGCCAGTTGCGTACATTTCAAAAGCCCGCTTGATATGCTTTGCCTTTTCTTTATCAACAGCGATACATCGGGCGTTTTTGTCGTTCACATAGCCCAACGGCGCCCAAGCGGGCCATATTCCATTTCGCAATTTCTGGCGAATACCCCTCTTTATATTTTCCGAAAGATTATCCACATAATATTTTGATTGCCCAAAAGCAATAGACAACATAAATTTTCCCTGTGGTGTCGGATCAAACCAAAAAGTAGGAAATTTTAGCGTGGTAATTTTGCCAGTATCTACGAGGTAAATTATCCGTCCGCCGTCTATGCTATTTCGGGCGAGGCGGTCAGGGTGCCACGCTAAAATTCCCTCAGCTTCATTTTTCTCTATGCACGCCACCATATCGTTAAAAATTTCACGCCCCGGCTCTTTGGCGGTTTTGCTTTCTACAAATTCACGGACGACATTTAACCCTTCTTTTTTAGCAAATTCTCTTAATTCAAACATTTGTGCCTCTATGGAAAGCACTTGTCGTTCGGGCTCGTCCGTGGATTTGCGGGCATAGAGAAAAATCTTTTTGGTTTGTAAATTTATGTTATCCATATTGTTTTGAAATTAGTTTTTGGGCAATCAAAGAAAAATATGCTCAACCTTTCGTTGAAAGCGAAAGAAAAAAGATTGGTTCTGAAAACTTCGTTTTCTCTGTGCTGTCGCACAGGAACTTCCGCATTGCCGACCGCACTTTGGTTTTGGATTTCAAAAATGCCTTCAAAATAGCGGAAAAATATCATGCCGAGGCGCTTTGCGCCGAGGCAACATCTTACAATTTCGCAAAAAGTAAAACTTGGCGGTGTTTTTTGGACGATGTTCGAACCTTCTTTGAACAAAATCCAGAATGATTGCACGCTTCGCGCGCAAAACCAAAATGCTCGGGCGGGCAAAAAGGAAGGGGGTCTGGGGGAAGGAATTTTTGCCCGCCCTCGCTTTTCCGCCGCCGAATTTCGTGCCAACGAAGTTGGCGCGCCGCCTAATTCTTTTTAGGGCTCTGGCTCATCATGTCAGCAACTACCGAATCAAAAACGCCACTAACGGAACTATCTATCTTCAATTTAGTGTTCTGTGAACGATACCAAAAACAATTATTTTCTTCATCAATTTCAAGTTGAGCGTTTTTCTTAACATAAACATAGTTTCCAAAACCACCACTGTAGTTTATAAAAAGATCCACATTTTTATCAATCAACTCAGATACAGCGTCATAGGTTTTTTGATCTGTTTGCGCATTTGTCTCATAGGTAGTCAGATTGTCTTCATCACTCAGCATATAAATGAGAATACCTCCTTCATTTCCCATAGCTCCCATAGGAGAAATTTCACAATAAATCACTTTATCAAAGTTAATGGAGTCTATGTTTTTAGCCGTAATGATTATGCTTTCTGGGAAAACTATCGGTTTTTCCAATGTTCCTCTATACACAACGGTTTTTTCTCCTTGCCCTGCTTTTTCTGCCTGTTCTTGGGCGTATTTCATTATGCTCGCCTCATAAAACTTTTTACTAATTCGCTTCATTTGTATTTTGTTGCCGATATACCAGAGCACAAACGAAATGAAGCCGTTGCCTAGAACCCCGCCCAGCTCCAAGCTAATCAAGTTAATTCCCGCCAAAATCAAAAAGACAAAAGAAGCGCCGTAGAAAAATCTTACCGCCCAATTACTCTTGCCGTGGTCGTCTATTTCAGAGAAAACAGCCAACTGCTCATTAGTCATTTCGTCTGGATTAAACCCAATGGATTTAATCCATTTAATTGTGTTTTCTGACAGCTCTGGTCGCTCTGTAACTTTTGGGGCATTGCTGATAATTGCATTGTAGGCGTCATCTATAGCTTTTTGCTTCTTTGAGAAATACTTCATAGATTTTCTGAAATCATAACTCATAAAGTCGCCATGCGGACTTTCAAAAATCAGAATGGAGTTTGCCACATCTTTTATATCCTTGTCCTCTTTCCCGCCAATCCTTTTCTCAAAAATTGCGTCAACGGTCATTCTGATTTTGTCCTCATCCCACCTCAAACCTCGAAAATATGCGTTGGCTGTTTCTCTGAAAATTTCTTCATCGCTTGCTTTTGGGCGAAAAAGTTTTAATTGTCTGTAAATCTTAAAAATCTTTTTCGCCTTTACCTTTTCGCTACCCATGAAATAACCGAGTATCCAAAGCACTGCGTAAATACCGATAATCGTTAAAACTATTTTGGGGCTAACCTGCCACAAACTATAAAAGCCGCCGATAAAAAGCCCTATCCAAATTAGGTTGATGATGATTACGGCGGTCGCTCTATTAAAAATCATCGGTCGTTCAAAAACCGACTTACTTTGTGCGTTCGCTACCCATTGAAAAACAATGAAGCCGAGAACTGTTAAAATTATTCCAAGTATCAACATAGTTTATTCGTCATAAGTATTACCAGTGTCATAATGCGTACTTTTGCCGCCCTCTGTTTTCCATTTCGACCAATAACTATCGCCGTTGTACATCGTGATATTCAAGGCGTTACCGCTCCACAAAATACAAAGTAAATCCTCGTGTTTTATTGCCGCGCGAAGCAACCCGTCAACGGCTTTGCGGTAAATTGTTCGCTGGGCATACCAAAGTATTGCAAGTGATAAGGCAAGAGCTGTAAGCCAACCAATTCCGTTAATAAATCCCCAAACCAAGCCACCAAAAGTTAGTAAAATTAGACCGCTTCGGATTGGTCCAAGCAACATTGCTTGCCCTGGATGGAATATGAAAAATCCAATCAGGAGGAGCGGTAACGCCAAGAGCAAAAGCCAAGTTTTAGTTATCACGATATAAACAATCAAGCCGATCGGGACGATAAAAGTTAGAGAACCCAAAAACAGAGCATACGCTCTCTGCCAGCCAGTGGAGTAAATACCGTTTTGAATCCATTGAAGCGCAGCGCTTCTATCAACACCGAGATTTGCAACACCTTCATTTACTCGTTTTTTGAGTTCATCAAAGCTTTTGAACGGAAAATATTCCAATTCTTCAACGTGTTTCGGTTTTGGCTTTTGATTTGTTTGTTGTTTGGCCATAATTATTTGATTAGCTCTTCTATTGCAACGCCCAACGCTTTGGCGATTTTCGCCATGGTTTGAACGCTTGGCTTATTAACTGTACCGCTTTCGACCTTCATAAGCGTTGTGTATTTAATATCCGCTTTTTTGGCTAAGTCGTCTTGCGTTAAGTCAAGTTTAGCCCGTAGTCTTTTTATATTCTCGCTGATTGTTTTTCCACTTGTCATATAAATAAAGTTTTGGTAGTATTATAGTGTATACGATTATTACACCCATTATTATACTACCAAATAAAATGAATTTAATCAAATCAATTTCTTGGCGGCGCATTTTGCGAAGCAAAATACGAAATTCGGCGGCGGAAAAGCGAGGGCGGGCAAAAATTCCTTCCCCCAGACCCCCTTCCTTTTTGCCCGCCCGAGCATTTTGGTTTTGCGCGCGAAGCGTGCAATCATTCTGGATTTTGTTCAAAGAAGGTTCGAACATCGTCCAAAAAACACCGCATTTTTAAAACAGCACAAAAGTGCTGTTTTAAAAATGCGGAGAGAGTGGGATTCGAACGGAACTTTTGTGCCATTGGTCTAAACAAAAGTCCGTGGCTCTGGAGGAGATGTACGAATATATTGTGAACACTTGGAACAATATGAGTGCAACGGAGGAAGAGGGATCCCATCCTCTCCGCAATTAAAAAATAAAATGTCACAGAATGTCGGTCGACATTCTGTGACATTTTATTTTTTAATTCAGCCTAAATTTTCTTTTTCTAAACCGATCCTACCAATCTTTATAATTATCCGTAGTAAAACTATGTAAACCTTTCTGTTTAGATATCCAATCATGGTCACTATTACTCTCAACCACGCCCGCAACAAATTTAACCTTTGGATACTTTTGGCTTAATCTTTCAAATGAAAAAACAGACCAAATTAATTTAAAAACCGGCTTTGTCCACCACCTCTCATCCCAACCAATCAAAATTGAGTCTGGATTATATTTTTTAACATTCTTTTTTATATTCCAGGGATATCTAGTAATTATTCCAAGTCGTACCTTTCTACCCCCTACCCAATCAAATTTCTCAGCAATTTCTTTAAAACCAAAAATAAAAGTTTTTTGAATTAGGTTATATTTTTTTAATAATCCAACAAGCAAAGCAAATAAATTATTATCATATTCTTTCATTTCAATCCAAAGCTCCAAATCTTTATCAGCTAAAAACCCCAAACCTTCTTCAAGCCTCAAAACACTATCATTTAGGTCCCCGGGACCTAAATTTTCCAAATCATGAGAAATTATTACTTCTTTTTTATCAACTGACCAGCGAATATCAAACTCAACACCGTCGACACCACTCAAAACAGCTTTTTTAAAAGCTTTTATTGAGTTTTCGTGCTTACCTACCGACCAACCCCTGTGTGCAATAACATGCATAGATATAATTTATTATTTTTAAACTTAACCGATTAAAGCTTTTACTCTTTCTTCAACAGGCGGATGTGTCATAAATAATTTTATAATTTTTTGACCTTTAAAAGGATTAGCAATGTACATATGAGCCATAGCACGGTTTGTTTTTTGTAATTCATTTGGGTTAGCTGAAATTTTTTGTAAGGCATCAACCAAACCTCTCGGATTATGAGTCATTATTGCACTAGAAGAGTCTGCTAAAAATTCTCTTTTTCTTGAGATCGCAAGTTGAATTAAAGTTAGTGCAATTGGTGCCAAAACAGCCAAAACAAGGCTAGCAATAAACATTACAGAATTATTATTATCAGAATTACTTCCACCAAAAAACATAGACCACCTAAGCCAATCAGCAATAAGAGCAATAAATCCTACCAAAACAACAACAATTGTCGAAATGAGGATATCTCTATTCTGAATATGGGAAAGTTCATGTGCAATTACCCCCTCTAATTCATTTTTATTCAATATGTTAAGTAAACCAGTTGTTACTGCCACAGCTGAATGTTTTGGGTTTCTCCCTGTTGCAAATGCATTTGGTGCCGGATCATTAATGATGTATAGCTTTGGCATTGGTAAACGAGCTTTCATAATCAAATTTTGAACAATACTAAAAAATTCAAAATTGGAATTTTTATCAGCCGGTTTCGCACCAGACATTTTTAGAACAATTTTATCCGAAAACCAATATGAGAAAAAGTTCATTAAAAAACTAAACCCGACGGCAAAGTATAAAAAATTAGAATTTTGAAATTGATAACTAAACACCCACCCAACCCCAATAACAACAATTAAAAAAACTGCCATTAATAAATAGGTTTTTGCAATATTTTTTGCTTTTTCTTCTCTAATATTTCGCATAGAAAAATTTTAACATAAAAAAACAATTTTGTTTTTTCGCATATCATTCGCTGAGACGTGAAAAAACGTCGCTGGCTTTTTCCACGTTATGGAGACGTGAAAAAAGCCGAATCCGAAGAGACGACTTTTTTCAGTACACTTATTAAATAGCAAGCTATCTAATAAGTGTTCAAGTATTATATATCCGATAAAAAACTTTTGCAAGAGTTTTTTAGACATAACTGTGGATAACTTTTTTTATGACTAAGGGTGACTCGACCTCCAAATCACTAAATATTTGACTTAATAGACAATTCTGGCTCCTGAGAAATTAATTCTCAGGAGCTTTTCT
>CAZSPC010000009.1:0-35152 GCA_964608745.1 uncultured Candidatus Saccharibacteria bacterium
AGCACTCCGAGAGGAGTGCTTTTATTGTATCATGGGGTTTTGTAATTTAGAGTTATTTACTTTGAGTTATTTACCTATCCCGCTACCAAACAAAAACTTTCCAATCTTTCCTTCCTTTTGTGGTGCAACAGCAAGTAACAAAGTTCTTGTTACAGTCAATGCTGTAAACATACTGATCGCAACACCGATTCCAAATGTCAAAGCAAACCCTTCGACAAGTGATGTTCCGAACCAGAACAAAATAATTGCGGTAATGATGCTCGAGATATTTGAGTCTCGAATTGAAAGCCAAGCTCTTGAAAAACCTTCTGCCACAGAACCCTCAATATCTCTTTCCCCCATCAATTCTTCTTTTATTCTTTCAAATACCAATACATTTGCATCAACCGCCATACCAATTGAGAGAATAAATCCAGCAATACCAGCAGATGTTAAGGTAACCGGAATCACTTTAAACAAGGCCAACATAACAGCCACATAAAAAGACAATGCCAAAACTGCCAATAACCCAGGTAATCGATACCAAATAATTAAAAATAGTGCCACTAAAATCAATCCGTAAATTCCAGCAACAACACCCCTATTCAAAACATCTTCGCCGAGAGAAGCACCAATAGTTTGGGTAGAAATTAATTCAATCGGAACAGGTAAAGCACCGTAATTCAAATCGCGAACCAATGTTTTGGCTTCATCAGGAGTAAATCCTCCAGAAATTTCGGCTTTTCCGTCTCTAATTTCAGTTCGAACAACAGGAGTTGTGATTGGTTGTCCGTCTAGATAAATAGCAATAATTTTTCCAAGATTTTCTTTGGTTAATTCGGCAAACATTTTCTTACCCTCACTATCAAAAGCAAGTAAAACAACTGGCTCGCCTGTTGTTGGATCAAAGCCTAATTGAGATTTACCCAAATAACGACCAGTCAAACCTGTGCTTTCAAAAGGGTCTTCCAAACTAAGGCTCAGTATTTCCTCAGAAGTTTCTCCTTCAAATACTTTTTGTCTTGCTTCTAAAATTTCCCCCGTTCGCCCATCCAATCTTTCTTTTCTAAATTCAAGTAAAGGAGTTTGTCCAATCATAGTAACCGCCTGATTTATATCAGTTACCCCAGGTAACTCAACAATTAAACGATTATCTGTTGATGTTTGCTCAACCTGAACTAACGGTTCAGCTACACCAAAAAGGTTAGTTCGTCTTTCAATGACATCACGCAAAGCATCCAATGACTCTTTGATTTCTCCTTTCTCAATATTAGAAACATCAGCACTATAAACCAAATGAGTACCACCAGCTAAATCCAAACCTAACTTAAACGGAAATCTAGATTCCCCATCAATTTGAGAATCATAGTTAAAATAACCGATAGCTCCACCGATTAAAATCAGTAATATTGCAAAAATTCTTGTTTTTAACATTGTGAATATAATATATTAAGTAAGGGGGATAAGCAAATGAGATTAGTTTTTAGTTGATAGTTTTTAGTTTTTAGAAAACAATTGACAATAATGAGCATCTTATGATAACTTAACTATTAGAATTTAGGTTAAATTTCAACCAAGGAGAAATAAAATGAGTGAAAAAAGTGGATGTCGTCCAAAAACAGGCAAACTTCTTGTAGGAGGTTGTTTTTATGCCCACACCGGGTATGGCATAAAAAAAAGTTGGTTGGCAAAAGAAAATCCAAATGAATATCTTTTTTCAAAAGATGACTTCTCTGACAAAAAAGGGTCTTTTGGCGAAAGATTTATATTACCAGCCATGGAAGAAAAATTACCGTCAATCTTTATTGACTTACCGATGGCCAAAGACAATGGTGTAATAAAACAAACTCAAGGAATCACAATCTTGTTCCTGCCCGAAGAAGAAAAATGGAGCAACGCAAGATATATTTGTATGATTCCATGGACAATCATGATGGTAATCGAGAATGGCCAAGAAGAATGGCGTAGATGGGATAGGAAATGGTTTTTATCATTGTTAGAAAAAGAACTTATCAAAAGAAAACAAGAAGTTGATGAAGTAGAGGAAGAGTTTTTGAGAAAGAAATATTCACTTGACAAACTCTACCAAATAATCGAAGACTGTCAATAATTCCCAAAAACCACTGATATCTTTATAGCAGTGGTTTTTATTTATTTCAAAAGAAAATATTTATTCCAAAAAAATACAAAATTTTAATAACTCACAACCAAATAAACTACCCCGCAGCAGAGCTGTTCCCTCACTACGCTCCGCTTCGTATCGGCGGGGTATTTAGGAACTCCGTTCTGGGTTATCTTGAAAACCTACGGTTTTCAAACTTTCCCTTAGCGGATACCCCGATGCAGAGCATCGGGGAATTGGTGATTAAATTCTACCCGACGTCCTTTCTGAACAACAACGCCTTCACTGTCTTCAAAGCAATTTTCAAATCCAATAAAAGTGAGTGGTGCTTGATATAAAATAGGTCATAAGAAAGTTTTTGCTTGGTATTTTCAATATCAGTTCCGTGATGAGGTGCATTTTTGTGATAAATCTGTGCCCATCCAGAAAGTCCTGGTTTATGTAAATGCCGGATATTGTAATAAGAAATTTCCTGACTATATTTTTTAACCAACTCAGGCAATTCAGGTCTGGGACCAATCAAAGACTGTTGACCAGTAAATATCCCCCAAAGTTGTGGTAGCTCATCAATACTTGTTTTTCTTAAAATTTTTCCAACCCTCGTAACTTCCTTACTATGATCTTCATTCAAATCAAACTTATCAGCCGTCATACTCCTAAATTTTGTTATTTTTATTTTTCTACCACCTCTCCCTATTCTATCCTGTGAAATAAATATTGATCCACCGTCTTCTATTTTTATGGCAATATAAACAAATGGATAAAAAATGAGTGATACTACCAACAACACAAAAGATATAATAATATCCATTACTCTTTTTAACGCATCATAAAATAAGTGTGACGACTTGGAAATATTTTCCAAAAACCAATCATACTGTATCAAAGCCAACGGAATTCTACCAAAAATATCTTCGTAAACATCATGGATACTCATAAACTTAACCCCAGAAAACATCAGGTTATAAAAAGAAGGAAGTATAGGACGAACCCTCTCATCTTTTAAATCAACGATAACCACCGCCACATTTTCACTATAAATTAAATCAGATAAGTCTCTCTGAAAATCTAAGCTATCAACTGTATCTAAATTAATAGCAGAAATTAAATTAAGGTTGTACCAAGAATTAAATTTAAGTGCTTTTTTGATTTCATTCATTTCATCACGGCTTCCAACCAACAAAGCGTTGGCCTTTTTTCTTACACCCACCGTCGGTGCAACATAACCTCTCCAAAATACAACTAAAATAAATGAAATTAGTAAGTAAATTACAATATTTGTTTTAGGTGTAATTCCAAAAATTGGAACAAAATAAAAGAATGCAGAGGTTATTATCGCATTTATTATCTGAACGCTAAAAAGACTTGAAAAAAGCTTTCTTTTAATAACCAAAGTCCTTTTTTCATAAAGCCCAGCAATAAAAAACACTATTGACCAAAGAATAAACAAGAAGGCAAAAGGCCCTAAGTGTTTAAGAAAAATATCAGAGCTTGGTACTTCAAAATACCGAATAGCTAGCATCAGCCACAGAGAAAAAATAAATACCAATATATCTCCTGCAAATAGGAGGAGTGATTCTTTTCGATTCATATACAAAATTCTAGCAGAATTTTGAAGATTTAAGAAGTAAGATTTAAGATTTAAGAAAAAACACCCGCCTCAAATGAGGCGGGGTACAATGGGATTAAAAGAGTTTTGGCTGGTAAGGTCGCCTTTTGTCCACCCTTGCAGACTTTTTGGCTTCCTTTTTACGATCCATCCTCTGCATGTTTTGGTCAAACAAATCATGCATCTGAAAAAGAATTTCCTGGAATAAATGTTTGGGTAACTTTTTTCCAGAAATTTTTTCGAAAAACAATCGACTTCTGCCAAGACTTGGCTGACAATGATAATAAGGATCAGCACAGCGAACAAATCGTGTACTTCTCCTTACCTCACCATCCTGCCAAATTACCTGACAAGCTTTTTGCCCCGGATATTTTTTGTAAGGGACAAGAGATAAGGATATGATTTTTGTCATATCATCCTCCTTTTTTATATAAATGGAAAAATCATTTATTTTCTGACTAAAATTATATCAAACTTATATAAAATGTCAATGTATTAACTTTTGCCTTTTATTTTTATAACATAAACATATGTCTAAACAAAAAATAATCTATATAGTTACCAGATCAAACTGGGGTGGAGCTCAGCGGTATGTTTTTGATTTGGCTACGGCAAAAGAAAATCGGGAAAATGAAATAATTGTTGCTCATGGTGGAGCAGGTCTTATGTCCGAAAAATTAGATGGTGAAGAAATAAGAAGAATTAGAATTGAGGAGTTGGATCGAGATATTAGTATATTTGATGAACTCAAAGTTGTGAAAAGGATGATTGATATTTTCTATCAAGAAAAACCGGATATAGTTCATTTAAATAGTTCAAAAGTAGGTGGACTTGGGGCAGTTGCTGGTAGAATTGCAGGAGTGAAAAATATAATTTTCACTGTTCATGGATTACCACATAACGAAGACAGGCCGGCTTGGCAAAAATTGATTATCAAAGGAATTACCTATTTCACAATGCTTCTCTCTCACAAAAATATTATTATTTCCAAAAGAGAATTAGAACAAATCAAAGATTGGTTTTGGATAAAGAAAAAAATAGAGTTCATTCATAACGGAATACACGATATCGATTTTCTTGATAAACAAGAGGCACGAGAAATTTTGCAAGATAAATTAAAAATCGAAGACATTGATAATTGTTTGTGGATTGGAACGATTTCTGAATTAACTAAAAATAAAGGTTTGAAATATGCCATAAAAGCCATTAATAAATTAGTAAAAAATATGGGCAACAAATGGAATGGTATTTTTATGATTATCGGAAGTGGTGAAGATAGGGGTTATCTAGAACATTTAATCGAAAAATATAATTTAGAAAACCGTGTTTATCTTACTGGTTTCATCGAGGATGCTTCTACATATTTAAAAGCTTTTGATATTTTTCTTTTGTCTTCTGTTAAAGAAGGACTACCCTATGTTCTCCTTGAATCAGGTCTAGCAGAAAATGCTGTTGTTTCAACTGATGTTGGTGGAATAAGAGAAATAGTAGATGATATGGATACAGGGGTTCTTATTAGATCAAAAGATAAAAAAGAGATATCAAACGCTTTAAGTTTTTATATTAAAAGTGAAAAACACCGAGATGAATTTGGTAAAAAATTAAGAGAGAAAATTCTAAAAGAATTCAATGTCGAAAAAATGATAGAAAAAACTCTCAAACTTTACTAAAAAATGAAAAAATTCGCTTTGCGATTTTTTTATTAACGACGTAGAGCGAGAACAATAGAAAAACAAACGAAGTGAAGTTTTTCTATTGTCGAGCCGAGGAGTTAATATATAAAAGATTGTATAATTCCTTCGTTCGGATTGAATAAAAATAAATAAAAAATATTTTTTTTAATTTATTTTTATTAATCCTCACTTGAAATTATAAGACGAAGTGCTTTTATTTGACTTATATAAAAAATCCCTTGGATGCATTACACACCCAAGGGACAAAGAGTCAAAGTGTCTTAGGATTTAGTACTTAGACACTAAGATTCAAGTTGCGGAACGACCAGCCACAAACGCCCCCCACCACGCCACACACGGCCGTAACCAAACCAGCACACACTCGCCTCGAGCTCACCGGCATTCTGGAAGACAATCGCGACGAGAGGCTCTTTCAATCCTTCAACTTTGAAAGGAAAGAAGGTTGAATAGCCTTTCGGATGCAGTTTATCTCGGTGGTTTTTGACAAAGTCGATAATCTGACCTTGCTCCCAACAAAGATCATCGATATTACCGAGAGAACCAAACATCTGTTTGAAAATTGCTTTTTTCTGCAACTCATATACTTCAGCCAGTGTTGGTTCAGTTGCGTTGCCACTCGGCTTATTTGTTCCCCACTTTTGAAAATTAGGATCCAAGTAGCCAGGGAAAACCTCATTAGCCTCAGCAATTGTTTCTTGACCGGTTGTTGCTCCGACCAAGATTTCTTCGTCTGGGTAAAGGCGGTGGAGAATTTGTGCATTAGAAACAATCATGTCTCCTTTTGCCAAACCTTCACGAGTTTTTTTCGACTGGTTTAGCCACCATTCCACCTGTTCAATAGTTAAGTTGCCTCCCAACAACTTAGACATCATGTCTTTTTGTAAACCAGCCAATTTGGCCGCATCTACGCCGATGTTTTTACTCATCGTTTTTCCTCCATTTCTTTTTTCAATATTGTCCCCGCTCTTGCACTCCACAAAAACTTTACAAAGAACAAATTATATTATGTATATTATGAAATAATTTAATTTTTGTCAATGGCTCATGCGTAGCCATTGAAAACGGTTTCGTTGAGCCATAATTTAATTACCATTAAATGACCTATCGGTCATTTAGTGGTAAGGAAAAAACGGCTTTGTTAAGCGATTTAAAAGGCTCACGATGTGAGCCTTTTAAATCGCTTAGATTATACCTTTTTTTACTTACTTAATTCTTCTTTTAAAATCTCTCCCAACATTTTTGGATTAGCTGATCCTTTGGCTTCTTGCATTGCCTGCCCTATCAAAAATCCAAAAACAGCTTCTTTTCCTGACTTATAATCCTCAACAACTTGTGGATTATCATCGATTACCTTTTCAACTATTTCTTTTAGCTCTCCTTCATCATTTGTTTGTATAAAATTATTTTTTTCAGCAATTTCTAGTGCACTTCCTCCCCCTTCGAACATAATTTTCAAAGTATCTTTTGCTCCCCGAGAAGAAAGTTTATCTTCACTAACAAGATTAATAAGCTCAACAAAATTTTTCACATCCACGCCACCCAAACCTTCTCTGTCATCATTTTTTTTCAAGCCAGCTAGGTCAGATGTAATATAATTTGATGCAAGTTTAATCAATTCTTTGTCTTTTAGATCTTCAGCAACTTCTCCAAACAAGAAATCGTACAAATTATCTCCAACATAATGTTCAGCATCTTCTTCTTTAATTCCGTATACATCCATATATCTTTGTCTTTTTTCCCAAGGCAATTCCGGTAATTCTTTTTCGAGAACTTTCCTATCAAATTCAGGGATCTCACTTAGTTTTAATTTTGGTAAATCAGGATCTGGAAAATATCGATAATCTTCTGAGCCCTCTTTTAATCTCTGAGAAAAAGTTGTTTGTTTATTCTCATCCCAACCTCTTGTTTCTTGAACAATTTCTCCTTCTTCTTCCAATTCTTTTATTTGTCTTTTGATTTCATAATCAATTGCTTTTTCAACCACCTTGAAAGAGTTTAGATTTTTCACTTCAACTTTTGTGCCAAACTCATCATTATCACTAATAGAAATATTTGCCTCAATCCGCATCTCTCCTTTTTCCATATTTGCATCTCCTACTCCCAAATATCGCAAAAGAAGTTGTAACTCTTTCGCAAATTTTCCTGCTTGTTCTGCATTTTCAATCACTGGTTCTGTTACCAGTTCCATCAGAGGAATTCCTGCTCGGTTAAAATCAACCAATGAATGTCCGGCGTCATCATGAGTAGATTTTGCAGTATCTTCTTCTAAATGAACCCGGGTAATTTTAACCCCAGCTAATTCACCACCAGAAACTAATGGATATTTATACTGACTTATCTGATAACCTTTTGGAATATCAGGATAAAAATAGTTTTTTCGATCAAATTCAGTAAAATCAGCCAATTCTCCATTCAAAGCAACCCCAACTTTCAAGACAGATTTAACTGCTTCTTTGTTTATCACAGGCAAAGTACCCGGATGTGCCATACACACCGGACAAATATTTATATTTGGCTTGGTTTCGTCTGGATCGTTCTTTGAATCACAAAACATTTTTGTCTTTGTCTTTAATTCGGCGTGAATTTCCAAACCAATTGTAGGTTTATATTTATCCATAACGATATCAATAATAACATATCAATTAACATTGCTCTACAAAAAGTGGGGTACCAGGTACCCCACTCTAATCTCCATATCTCATTTCTTTAATCATTTTAAGTGTCTCTTTCGCATATTTTTCGTAACTTTTATTGGCTTTTAACCCTTCTTTATCCAAAATAATATCTTTTTTACAAAAATTGGATTTTGGGTAATTTTTTATATACTCATTCCAACTAGATCGGTTTAATATTGAGTCCATAAAATGTTTTTTTGTCCCATCAAATTTTTTATGGACCAAGTTATTTAAATTAACATAAGCACTAACATATAGAAGCTGCTCGTCTGATTCTATATGATTAGCTTTGAATCTACCTTGAAATAACGGCCCACAACGATTATATCTTTCGTTATAGTAATTTGAAAAACCACCACCTACTCGCTTCATAAATTTACTTATCCCCCCATCTTCAACCTCCTCTAAAACAAAATGAAAGTGATTTGGGTTTAAGCAATAAGCAACAATATTAACCAAATTTTTCGTTTTAGGTCTACGGTGGGGTACCTGGTACCCCACTCTTTGCATTTTTGACTTATTGATATAAAAAATATCATTACCAGTTTCCACACGATTAAACTCTTTTAAACTCTGAATAAACCTATAAACATCATACTTATCAGAGAATATATCCGCCTTATTTATCCCCTTGTTAAAGATGTGGTAATATTCCCCTTTTGTATATATTATCTTTTTTCTCATATTTAATATATTATACACAAAAGTGGGGTACCTGGTACCCCACTTTTTAACACCTTATTTGTTCTATTCGTTTTGATTTAGGAAATTTGAAAGATAAACTTTAAGTTCTTTTATTGAGCCTTCATCAATTATTGATGTTATAAGTACATCTGGGTTTAACTTTGATATCTCTTTTTTTGTTTTTTCAACCGTCTCTTCATCAACCAAGTCACTTTTAGTCAAAACAATTATTTCTTTTTTATCTAAAAGAGTTTTATCGTGTTTTTCTAATTCTTTTCGAATAATTTTATAATCCCGAACAACATCATCACTTTCAAAAGAAATACAATGAACTAGCGCTTTTGTTCTAGTAATATGTCGCAAAAACTTGTGCCCCAATCCTTTCCCGTCAGAAGCCCCTTCGATAAGACCTGGAATGTCAGCTAAAATATATCCATAAAATTCACCAAGATTCGGCTCAAGAGTAGTAAAAGGATAAGCTCCAACACGCGCATTTGCTTTGGTTAATTCATTTAACAAAGATGACTTACCAGCACTCGGCAATCCAATAAATCCAATATCAGCAATCAATTGTAATTCAACAAAAAATTCTGCTTCTTCCCCTTCTTTCCCCGGAGTCCATTCTTCCGGAGTAGTGTTGGTTGAAGATTTAAAATGTTCATTACCTAAACCACCTCGACCTCCTTTTAGAATCAAAATTTCCTGACCCTCTTCAAGTAATTCAAATTTTTTGTTATTAGATAAATTTTCAATTACTGCCCCAATCGGTAAATCAATAGATAAATTATCTCCATTTTTTCCTTCCATACTATCTTTCATACCTATACCGCCATCTTCAGCATAAAATTCTTTTTTGCGGATATATTTTGAAAGAATATTGGCATCACGAACAGCCCGGACATAAACATCTCCGCCATTTCCTCCGTTGCCACCACCAGGACCCATTTTAGGTTTTCCTTTTTCTGATTTCCATTTAACAACACCATTTCCTCCGTCACCTGCTTTGGCATAAATTTTTAGTTCGTCTATAAACATATGTTTAGGGCTATAGGGCTTAGCGTTAAGGGTTATAGGTAAAAAATTTGCTAAACAAATTTTTTATTAACGAATTTTGGCTTTACCAAATTCGTTCCCTACAATCCTAAACGCTACACGCTACAACGCTCATAAGATTATTCACTTTTCTCATCGAAATGCAAGTTATTTTTTTGCTTTCCATTTTTGTAAAAAAAGTAATTTATTATCAAAACAACAATAATAAACAAAATTGCTAAT
Source organism: uncultured Candidatus Saccharibacteria bacterium (assembly GCA_964608745.1). GTDB lineage: Bacteria > Patescibacteriota > Minisyncoccia > Phycocordibacterales > UBA12079 > UBA12079. The sequence goes on from CAZSPC010000009.1 coordinate 10,039, forward strand.
ATGGTTGCTGTTTTGTTTTTCAATAAAGCTAAATCATAACCATAAGCAAAAATAAACGAAAACGGTGCTACTCCAATTAAAGTTGCCCAAAAATATTTTTTTATTTTCACTTCCGTTAAAAGACCGATTAGATACCCCAAAATATCAACCGGAATAACCATTCTCAAAAAAACTATCCACCAAAAACTAATATCACGGGGGATATAATTGTGGTACTTAACAACCTGCTCTTCTGAGACTAACTTCATTAAAATTGGCTTCCCTACATTACGAGAAATCCAAAAAGCTCCCACGGATCCAATTGTCCAACCAATAATAGAATAGATTGCAGTATTAAAAGGCCCAAGTAACAAAGCCACAAACGGTACCATTGGAATAACTGTAATTGGCGCAATAATTGTTGAAATTGCCATTAGGAAAATAAAAATAGCAATAGATAAAATAGAATTATCGGTTATAAATTTTTGTAAATATTCAACCGGAGCATCCCAAACAACCAGTACTAGTGCCAGTACGATGAACAAGATAAGAAATAGGTAGGTTGTTTTTTGGAACATGATTAAAACAAGAAGCACGAATTACGAATCATGAATCATGAGAAAATTTTTGGCTTTAGCCAAAAATTTTCTTTCGTGATTCTTGATTCATTATTCTTGGTTCTCCTTAACACTTAAACCACTACATTCTGCTGATTCTCTCTTTTGAAGGCTTTCATATTCTCGACAGTAGTCAAAAATATTCTTTCAATAGCCTCTTCTGTATTAAACGCATTATGCGGTGCGATAATTACATTTGGATGATCAATCAAATATTGATTCGCTAAAATTGTTTTCAACGCTTCTGGATTTGGATGTTCCTCTGAAAGTAAATCAACTTCGTTCCCCATAAAAGATTCTTCTTCGAGTACATCAAGTCCTGCTCCAGCGAAAATTCCTTTTTCAAGTGCTTCTACCAGAGCTTCTGTTTCGACAACCTCTCCTCTAGCAGTATTGATAAGATACGCACCCTTTTTGATTTTTGAAATATTTTCTTTGTTGATTAGGTGCTCTGTATGCGGGTTAAGAGGAACATGCAAAGAAATTATGTCTGATTGTGCTAATAATTCATCAAATTCAACATATTGAAAACCTTGCTCTTGAGCAAAACTCTCATCTTTTTTTACATCAAAAGCAATAATGTTCATATCAAAACCTTTTGCCATCTTTATTGCATATCTTCCAATATGACCTGTTCCGATTATTCCGATTGTTTTACCTTTCAAATCAAAACCAGTTAAGCCTTCTTGTGAAAAACTACCTGTTTCTAAAATTCTTTCATAAGATGGATAAATTTTTCTAGAAAGAGCTAAAAGTAATGCAAAAGCAAATTCAGCTACTGTATTTTCACCATAAGTCGGCACATTTGAAACTTTAATACCCCGTTTTTTTGCTTCTTCTAAATCAATATGATTAAAACCAGTCGAACGAGTAGCAATAAATTTTAGATTTGGGTATCGATCCATTTCTTCTGCTCCAATTGTAGATTTTACAAAAACACACAGAATTTCTGTTTCTTTGTTTCTATGATCTGAGTGACTCTGAATAGTTCCAGCTAAAAACTCAATATCAAAATCCGGCAAATTTTGCGTAAAAAACTCTTGCTCTGATTCTTTTTGATAAAAATATGTTATGTGCATAATTTTATTGTAACTAAAATAATTTATGTGGTAATTATAGCATTAAATTTGCAAGCAAAATAGAATTATGAATCATGAAAAATTTGACTAGAATTTATATCTATGCTAATCTCATTATAGAGAATGGAATTTACTGGATTTGTCAATCAAATAATTAAGAATAAGGAGTGGATATGCAATACATAGAACCCTTTACACCCTTTGTATTATGGTCTTTTTTTATTTCTGCAATTGTTGTTCAGCTTCTCATGATAGGACTAGTGGGCACAGAAAGACATGGTTCCTTTGTAAAAACCCAAAGTGGTAAAACTGAAACTTTTACAGCATCTTGCACAGCGGGATTTATATGGTGGCTTGTAGCTTTTATATTTTTATCCCCCGTCATTCACCATCTAGAAAAAACCGGTCAAACCGCACTAATATGGGGATTGTTATTCATCTCATTTGTAGCTTCCATATTTTTGAGTGGAATGATCACTCAATTCATTTCACGCAAACTGTATAAAGATGTACAGTTTGCAACAATTTTTGATGATGTTTAAACCAAAGCAGGTTTTGTGTAAACAAAACCTGCTTATTTTATTTTCCTGGATTGCTTCGCTAGCGCTCGCAAAGACGACTGAGATTAATTTTTGCCTTGCAAAAATTCGTACTATTAGCTACCGGCTATAAGCTACAAGCTTACAAACATAGCTACTTAACTACGAATCTCTTTTTCGATTTCCTCCAACCTCTCATACTTAACCCTCCTCACCTCCTGACTTGGAGAACCGGCTTTTATTCCGTAAGCTCCAATTCCAACTGCCAAATCTGCAATAAAATTATCCTGTGTCTCCCCTGACCGATGAGAGCAAATTATTTTCCAACCCGCTCCACGAGCAAGTTTTACAGCGTTGTAGACTTCTGTGAGTGTACCAATTTGATTTGGTTTTATTATAACTGCGTTAGCCCGTCTGTTTCTCGCGTTATCTAAAATACTTTCTGGATTTGTTGTCGTTAGGTCGTCCCCCGCAACCAAAACTTCTGATTGCATTTCTGTAAACCGAACAAAAGAATCTAGATCATTTTCAGCAAATGGATCTTCTATACTTCTCAAATAAAACTTTTCAATTAAATCTGAATAAACTTGTATCAATTCATCCGAAGAATATTCTTTTCCTAAAATTTCATATTTTCCGTTTTTATAAAATTCAGACCCAGCAGAATCTATTGCTAAAAATTCATTTTCACCAATTATTCCACTTAATAATTCAAAAGGTTCTTCTATTGTTTCTGTTTTTGGAGAATAACCTCCCTCATCTCCTATTTCCACTTCCCCATATTTCTCTTTTATTACCTCGCCTAATTTCTCAAAAATTTCCTTTGCTCTTTCGTAATCATCAATTACAACAATATACTCTTGAAAAGGAGATCTAAAATCACCGTGAGCCCCACCATTAATAACATTCATAAACAATTTTGGCATACTTGGAACCCCGGGATCCAAGTTAATGCCGGAAATTTCATTTATATATTGCCAGAGAGATTTTTCTTCTAATTTTGCAGCTAAACGAGTTATAGCCAGACTAACCCCGAGTAAAGTATTTCCACCTAGATTCGATTTATCTTTTGTTCCATCTAGTTCGAGTAAGATTTGATCGATTTTCAATGGCTCAGCCAATGAGCCATTGATTTTCGGAGCAATTATTTCATCAATATTTTTAATTGCTTGTTCTACTGAAACAGTTTTTGCTTCACGAGAACCAGAACTGGTTCCTGATGGGACAGATGCATTAACACAGGTACCGCCAGAACAAACCTCAACCTCAATAGTAGGCCTATTTTTAGAATCTTTTATTTCTTTTGCTTTTATTGATGTTATTACTTGCATAATTTTTATAATTATAATATTATGTAATTAATCACCACGAAAAGTCCCCTGTAAGATTCGTACTTACAGGGTCCTTTTCTTTTTATATTCGAGTTTTTCCTTTAAATTATTCATAAAGGCAATATCTTTTTTTGCAAATCTTTTCAGTAAAGCTGAAAATTTAAAATAATTTGGAACAAGAACTGTCTTTAATTTATCATTTTCAAGCAAGTACTTAACCAAACAATAAAAATCTCCATCACCGGACACAATCACAGCCTTACTAAAATTATTATATTCAATCATAGTATGCAAAACTAATTCTGCATCAACATTTCCTTTTGTTGTTCCATCTTTGTATTCCAAAGTTGGTTTAAAAATACAAATAAAACCAGCACCTTGAAGAAATTTATACAACTCATTGTTTCCATCAATATATCCAATAAATAGAAAAGCTTTTTCAACTCCATATTTTTCTTTTAGGTAAACACGAAAACGCTTAAAATCTAATTTCCAGTCCAAAGAACGAATACTTAAATTTACATTTTGACTGTCTATAAATGCATAATTATTTTGTTTTTTGTTAGATTTCATTATTTTTTTTAAATTTTACTTTTTCTCTAACAACAAATCACTATAAGAACAGTCTACCAAATCATCTTTTTTGATTTCCAATAAATCTAAATAATAATTACATTGTTCAGATAATTTTTCTCTTCCTATTTTACCAGTCATATCAATCGCTTCTAGTTCGACAAAAGTCCCTAAATCTTTTACTTCATCAATATGAAACTTAACATTATCAATAAAGTAAATTTCCCTCTTCTTATCTATTATCACCAAGATACCCAAGGATTTCACAAGAATATTTTTTAGCGAAGATTTTGGATTCGATTTATATAAGATAATGTCAGATTGCTTTGGGCCTTCTTTGTTTTCTCGTTCATAATGAATTAAATAATTTTCAATGTTTCCCTCTCTCAATTTTAGCCTCCCACTACCAACATTAAAATAAGTATCAACCTGATGGTCCACTCCTTTAAAATCAGCATTTTTTGATTTTAAAATACTCCTTATCTTATTTTGATTGGTTGATTTGGCTTTTATTTCTATGTTTATGTGCTTGCTCATTGTTTATTTCTCTGTTAAATCAACCTCTAATTGATTTACAACTTTCACCCCACTATCCAAAATCAAATTCTTGATTTTTGAATATTGCTCATATAAATATTCTACATTATCGATGGAAGAATAATCAAAATTTATTTGAAAATATTTTTCTTTCTTAATTTTATCTTCTATTTCATATAAATTAAAATTTTCTAGAAAACTCTTGAAACCATAAACTTTAAAATTAGATAGGTCTTTTAAATTATCAAATAATTTTTTATTATAAGAATCTGAGTAAATTACAAAAGTAAAATAAACAATTTCACTATAAACTCCTATCTCACAAAACTCAGTTGTTATCGTTGGGATGCTATATTCAATTAAATTCCCATTCCTATCATAATTACCAAAGGTTTTTTCTATATCACCCACAACCTCCTCTTTCTCCAAAAATAATTTTCTTATTTCATCAATTTTTACCATTCCTCTCTCTTTTATTTACATTCATAGTTGTCTTAACAATAGTATCAGGAATCAAAGAAATCGAATCAATTTTACAACCAACAAGAAATTCCACGAATTCTGGAAAATCGCTTGGTGCCTGACCACAAATTCCAACTTTTGTTTTTAGTTTTTTGGCTTTTCGAACCAAATCTTCAACCAAAATTTTCACCGCTTCATTATTTTCATTTGAAACTCCCGCAACTTCCAGGGTTCCTGAAGAATCTCTATCGATTCCCAAAGTTAATTGGGTTAAATCGTTTGAGCCAATTGAAAATCCATCAAATATTTTCGCAAATTCTTCTGCCAACAAAATATTAGAAGGAATTTCTGCCATTACATAAACTTCCAAATCACCTTGCCCGTTCTTCTTTGAAGATTTAGGGTTTTTTCCTCGCTTCAATCCATACTTAGCCATAATTTCCAAAACCTTTTTCCCCTCTTCAACCGTACGACAAAAAGGAACCATAATTTTCATATTGGTAAGTCCCATCTCATCTCGCACTTTTGCTAATGCTTTGCATTCTAATTCAAAAGCAGGTAAAAATTCTTTTGAGTAAAAACGACTTGCCCCTCTCCAACCAATCATTGGGTTTGATTCAATCGGTTCGTATTGTTGCCCACCAATTAAATTTGCATATTCATTAGATTTAAAATCAGACAAACGAACAATTACCGGTTTTGGATAAAAGGCTGCTGAAATTCGCCCAACCCCCTCGGCTAACTTATCAACAAAAAATTCTTTTTTGTTTTTATAACCAATAGTGATTTTATCTATTTCTTTTTTAACTTCTCGATTTTGTTTTTTGTAATTTACAAGGGCAAGTGGGTGAGCTTTGATTGTATTATTGATAATAAATTCCAACCGAGCTAAACCAACTCCATCATTTGGGATAAACGAGTTCGAGAAAGCTAAGTCTGGCTCACCAATATTCATCATTATTTTCGTTTTAGATTTTTTTAACTTTCCAATATTAGTTTTTTTAATCTCAAAATCTAAAATTCCTTTATGCACCTTTCCTTTTTCGCCCTCAGCACAGTTAATTGTTACTTTATCTCCTGTATTTATTTTGTCTGAACCTATCTCTGTACCAACAATACAGGGAATACCAAGCTCGCGAGACACAATCGCAGCATGACATGTCCGGCCTCCTTTATCCGTCACAATTGCTGAAGCAATTTTCATAATCGGTTCCCAGTCTGGATCGGTCATACTAGTTACCAAAACCTCGCCTGGTTTAAATTGAGTAATCCCCTCAACACCCATTATTCTGTTTGCTTTTCCTGCGCCAATTTTTTGCCCCACAGATTGACCTTCGACAATTATTTTTCCATCTTCTTTTAATTTAAATTCTTCAATAAAATTCTGATTCTTCACAGAATGAACTGTTTCTGGTCGAGCCTGAACGACATATAATTTTTTGTCTTTTCCGTCCAAAGCCCATTCCATATCCATTGGACGACCATAATGTTTTTCAACAATCATCCCCCATTCGGCCAATTTTTTCACCTGAGCATCTGTAATTGATTGTTTTTTTCTTTTACTATCTTCAACAGGTACATCTTTCACCGGTCTACCAAAACCAGTATTATAAATCATCTTTACATCCTTATCAGCCACAGTCTTTGAAATAATCGCTCCGGTTGGTTTGAAATAATAAAACTCATCGGGAGTAACTTTTCCTTGCACAATATTCTCGCCCAGACCATAAATTGAATTTATCAAAACAACATTTTCAAAACCAGACTCTGTGTCAATAGTAAACATCACACCAGAACTTCCTTTGTCCGAACGAACCATCTTCTGCACTCCCACAGAAAGCGCAATATCAAAATGGTCAAAACCTTTATCTTCGCGATAAGAAATAGCCCTGTTAGTAAACAAAGATGCTATACATTTTTTCACGGCAACCAACAAAGCCTTTTCCCCCTTGATATTCAAAAAAGTTTCCTGTTGTCCTGCAAAAGAGGCATCGGGTAAATCCTCAGCAGTTGCAGAAGATCGAACAGCGACATCTACATTGGCCACCTTGTAATTTTTCGACAGTTTTTTATAAGCTGACACAATCTCCCTTTCCAAATGTTTTGGGAATTTTGCTCGCATAATTATCCGACGAACCTTCGCTCCGCGTGTCATTAAATTACGAATGTCATGAGTATCTAAATCAGCAAAGACTTTGCGAATTTTTTCTTTAGCGCCACTTCCTTCCAAAAAATCATTGTAAGCATGAGATGTGGTAGCAAAACCATTAGGAATATTCACCCCTTTTTTAGTTAGCTTTTGATACATCTCTCCAAGAGATGCATTTTTTCCCCCCACAAGAGGAACATCTTTGTTGGTTAGCTCATTAAACCAGAAGATATTTTTTTGATTTTTTTGTGACATATTTTTATATTTAAAAATTTAAAGATTTGAATATTTAAAACTTAGCTTAAATTATAACACGCCAAACAAAATCAAAATTGTTAAGAAGTAAACAGTCTCTACTTGACATATTAAATAAAATCATTATTATTTAAATCAGAATATGTTCGTCTCTACAATAAAAATTAGGAGGAAAAATGAAAACACTGAATTTTGACGCAAAGATTTTTAAGATTATTGGTATTGTTACTCTATTTTATATAGGAACAAGCACTTTGTTTGGGTTGGTTTCTATTGGTCAACAAAATCCAACAGCATCAGTAATCAGTATTTTGATTAACGGAATGTTTTGGTCGTTTTTGTATACGGCACTAATTGGATCAATTTTTTATTTCTTCGCTTGCGCCACTGTTCATTTTTTCTGGTGCATGTTCACCCACGATGAAAAATATCATTGGTTCGTTAGATTTATTGCTAGCACTAGAAACCATTTTTTACTTTCACAACCAAAATGGTTTTCAGAAGCTGGAATTCGAGTCTAAAAATAGTTCAAAATTAATCCACACCAAGAATAAATTCTTGGTGTGTTTTTTGTTTTTCTAAGTAAAAATTTCTGAGTAAAGCCTTGCTTCTGTCCGTAGCGTAGCGAAGGGCGAAGCAAGGCTTTTAGCTCAAAATTTTTAGTTATATACTCTAGGTTTTATAACCCGAGACATCCTATTTCTTCAAAATAATATAAAAATCAGCAACGTTAGACCCTGTTCTACCTGTATGAATATGCCCACCAACCTGCTCAAAAAATTTAAAAGAATTATTTTCTTCTAAGAATTTCTCAAGATCTACTCTCTCGTCTAATACTTTTGCATACAAATCATAATCAGCAATTGCACCAGCGGTATCTGAATTATCCCAACCATCCGATGCAGCACCTATTACAACCATATCCTCTTTTATATATGGTAATGCTCCTAGGATAAATTCTTGATTTCGACCACCAATACCCTGTTTGTTTTTCACTAAAACAGTAGTTTCTCCTCCCCATAAATGGCAGCTTTCTGGTAAATATTCTTTATTAGATAATTCAACACCAACCGAACGAGCTTCACCCTCCAATTTAGTGTCTTCAATATAGGCATTATACCCAAGCTCTTCTGCTCGTCTTTTCATTTCTTCCAAAGCAACGGTGTTAGAACCAAGCAAGACATTTGTTACTTTTTCAAAGTATTTTTTTTCTTTCGGGGTTTCGTGTAATTTAATGTCTAAAACTTTCATTGAATTTTCCATTTGATATTTTTTGATTACTTTTTCAGCATCTTTTGTGGTAGTTTTATCCATCACTGTTGGGCCAGAAGCAACAACAGATAGGTCATCTCCCGGAACATCAGATAGTATTGCCGAAACAACAGTTGCTGGATATGCAAGTTTTGCAAACTGTCCACCTTTAATCTGCGAAATATGTTTCCTTACAGTATTCAACTCGTGGATACTTGCTCCTTCTCTCATTAACTCATCAATAAATTGCTTTTGATTCTCCACCGTACTTTCATACGGCAAACACATCAAAGAAGATCCTCCTCCGGAAATAAAGGTGAGGATTAAATCTTTTTTGGTTGCTTTTTCTAAAATTTCAGCAATTGATTCTGTTATAGCAACATTTTGTTCTGATGGCAGAGGATGTGTACCAGCTTTTGAGATTAGATGTTTAAAATTACTTGTCTTTACATCTAAAACAACCCCCTCCTCTATTCTATCGCCCAACATTTCTTCAAGCACCTTAGCAGAATTAACCGCACATTTACCCACAGCAATTAAGTAAATTTTTTCAAAGTCATCAAAACAAATATTTTGATCTTTCAAACAAATACCATCATCAGTTAAATGAATCTTAGAATGAATAAGTCGCTCGGTTGCAATTGATTCATAACCTGCTTCCAAAATTTCAAGTGCATCTTTTTTTAAATCTGTGGTAGATAGTTGTGATTTGTTTTTTATAATTGGCATAGAATTATTATATAGGTAAACATACTAATATGCGAATAAATACTAATACTACGAATAGCATAACAAATACTATTTATTAAAGATTTACTAGCAGTGAAGTAATATTACCTAACGAGGTTTAATTAAAAAATAATTTTTGTTTTTCTCAAATTTGTTGCCATTCGTTGTATTCGTATAATTCGTATATTGGTATGTTTACCCTAAAAAATCCCCGAACAGATTTTATTCTGTTCGGGGATATGAATATCCAATTATTTGAAAGAAAATACAGCAAAAAAAGAAAATATTATCGAATCTTTCTCTGACGCTGAAAGGTCAGCAGCTTCTACTTTCCAGCCAACATCTTTATAAGCCTCCAAAACTTTCATTAATAAAACCTCAGGAACTTTGTTCTGCAAACGATCTATCTCAATAGCCCACCTAACGCCACGTGGTTTGCCTTCAAAACTCTCTTTCAAAGTTTCATCAATCAGGCCAGTAAGCTCGTCAAATTTTTCTTCCACCAGATCACTGATTTTCTCTTCCATTATTTCTTTCATTTCTTCTTTTGAAACAACCATCTTGTTCTCCTTTTTTGTTTTATTAAGATAAACGACCAAAAACATCCACATTACAAGAACAACCTTGCTCAACTCCATCCTTAAAATTGTGTCCGTCACAATCTGGACGACATTTTTTTGGTTTCTCTTCAGCTGGAATGAAATCGGATAATTCTTCATAACCAACATCCAAGAATCCAAGAAGTGTCATACCCTGTTGAATTCTTTGGGTTACTTCGGGATTGTGGTTGTTGCAAACAACAATCGATGGTTTTTGTTGGACTTCGATATCTAAACCAAGAGTCCTTAGAATCTCAATTCTTTCTTCAAGCTCTGCTTTCGAAAGATTGTAATTAACAATACGCAAAAAAGGTGTGTACTCTTTTTGTAAATTACTAATCTCACAAAAAGGTAATAAACTAGAAAATTTATGGGTTCCACAAGAATCGGGTAAATTTTTACCCCAATCCATCTCCAAAGCTTGAGAAACATCAATAGCCAACCGAAATAGTTTATCGTGACTAAAAATACCTATCTCATAGTCATACTTATGTCTTGTAATTACAACATCATCTGCAAAATCTTCTTTTTTAAACCACCCAACAAGTTTACCCTGTTTTTCTTTCGCTTTCTCATCATCATTTTCCCAAAAATGTATATTCGGCATCTTTTCCTCCTTACCCGTCCTGTGAAGCAGGATTAGGGCATTGCCCGTCCGTAGGATTAAGGCTTTTTTGATAAATATCTTTCTTTCAGTTTTCTGGTCAAACAGTACCACAAAGTCACAACCAAAGCAAGAAAAACATTACGTACTCAGCTCTACCCAACGTTTTGTGATTTTCTTGTTATTTTTCCAAAAAGAGTCTAGCAAATCGTATCTCCTCATAATCATAATTGTCTCCTAAAATTTTCTTCACTGGTGTTAATTTTGTATCTTTTGTTTTCTTAAAAGTTTTTAGAATTTCATCCAACCTTTTTTTGTTCATTTCTTTTTTTAAGTACTCTAAATCGGGTTTCTTTTTTCCTTCCATTAATTTTTCCAGATGACTCATAATTGTACCCTGCGTTTTTCCTCTTTCTTTCGCCATTTCTTCAATAGTCATTTTTTTGTCAACCAATTTTTGAGTTTTCTCGTAAGTCGTCAATGAAGCTTCCTTCATTTTTTTCTTTTCCTCTTTTGTTGGAGTAACTCCTGATAAATATTCTTCTTGTTTTTGGTTTCTTTCTTCTTCTGAAAGCTCACCTAACTCATCAACGACAATTTCAGAAAGTTCTAACAATTCTTTATCTAATTCTAAAATTTCTTTATTTACCTCTAATGCTATTTTATTTAACCCCATCAGTCGCAAACCACTAAAAGATTTGATTCGTGAAAGCGCAACATAGCCCATTCCTTCTACAAAAGATTTGGATAAATCAATTTCTGCTGCATCAAGACTCATTCCTTGGCTTTTATGAATTGTAATCGCCCAAGCCAAACGCAAAGGAATTTGTTTTAATTGTGCTTTTATTTTTCCATCTTCTTCAATTGTCCAAGTATCAGGTTCGACTTCGATTTCTCTTCCGTTATAGGTTTTAATTATCGGGAAACCGATTCGGCTAAAACCAACCACCTTCCCAAGTGTTCCATTGGCATATTTTTTTTGATGATTATTTTTTAAAAACATCACCACAGCACCTTCTTTAAGTCGCAAAGTTTCTGGTGCCAAACAAGATTTTTTCAAAGTTTCAACTATTTTTTTATTACCCTTCGTAGTCATCTCATATACTTTCAACTCTGTATCAAGCTTTTCTAGCTCGGCTTCGTTGATATCATCAATATCAGCATTGTGGGTATAAAGTTTTGTAGGCATGATATCACCCCCAATATTTTTTCTATACCTTGTTCTTAATGGTGCTAAAACTTTTTCACCAATATCGTTGTTACGAATATTATTTAACATTTCAATCAAAGTATCATCATCTTGTCTAAATTGTTCTTGAAGATAACAGACTTTTAAATCCATATTATTCCAAACATTCGATTTATTCACAAAACTTATTTCTTCCGATTTTTTGTTTATAGGAGGAAGTTGAAAAAAATCACCTGCAAGAATTACCTGCATACCGCCGAAGGGAAGGTTATTTTGTTTAAACCCCTGACACACCCGGTCAACCATATCTAAACGACTGTGATCAAGCATTGATATTTCGTCAATAATTAAGACTTTTGTTTTTTTAAAATTTTTTGCTAAATATTGTTTTTGAAGCAGGGCATCTAAATCCCATTCATCTAAATAATTCTTTATACCAATCCCTGCCCAAGAATGAATAGTCGCACCACCCATATGAGTTGCGGCAATACCCGTCGAAGCTGTCACCCCGACTTTTATTCCCTCTTCTTTAAGAAAATTGATGTATTGGTTTAGTAAATGAGTTTTTCCACTTCCCGCCGCACCAGTTAAATAAACATTGTGACCCATTTTTAAAATATCTAACGCTTGAGACTGTTTCATAACAAAAACATTATAACACAACCAAAAAACATTTACGAAAACACTGAAAATTGAACATTAAGAACCGATAGTTTCTTAATGTACCAAATCCCAAATCGTTAATTAACAAGTTAGCAAAATATCACATAATAAACTATTTATTTTTTGATATTAGATTAAAGTAACTTCTTAGATGCAGCTCATTATCAACAGATTCTGCAACCACAAATCTAACAAACTCTCGCACCTCATATATTTCAATAATATAATCTATTATATCTTTACAATTATAGGGGTGAACAAACACACTTTTTTGAAACTCATAAAAACCAATAGCTTTTAAATGAAATCTCAAAGCATTTCTCATCGGCTTTTTCCTTTCAGGCACATCAAAAAGTACAAATCTCCATTTTTTATCCCATTTTTTAGGTTTTGCAATTTCTAAATTATCAATATGATAAGTAAGCGCCTTCCTTCTACCCTCCTCTGACAATACAATTGTTACGGTTCCGTCTTTATTTTTCTTTTCTTTTATAACTTTTGATTCATATAATTTTTTTATTGATTGCTTTAATATTTTTTGATCAAAATTTTTCCACTCATCACAAATTTCATCTAATATTTCAATTTGCTTCCCTAACCCACGACCGCCAGCCAAGCTAAGAGCAACTCCACCTTGAAGCAACAAAAGAATCTTTTTTTGTATTTTTCCAAGCCTTATTCTTTTAAGTCCCTTATTTATTCTTACCATATTAAATATATTACCATAATTTTAACTTAATAGCTTTTTTAGAAACGATCGTTTCTAAAAAAGCTACAAAATACAAAAGAAAAACATCTTGGTTATTTGGCTAAGATGTTTTTCGTTTACATTTACTCAGTTGTTACTCCATCAAAATGATCCGCATCGTGGTTTGCTTCTGCGTCTGTTTTGGTTGGATGAATTGTTCCCTCTTTGTGTTCTGGGGGTGAGTAAATTGTGTATAGCTTCATTACTTCTGTTTCAGAAGTATTGATAATATTGTGTTCTGTTCCGGCTGGTATAACAACAGCAAAATCATCTTCGATTACTGTTTCTACTTCATCCAATACAGCTTTTCCAACACCTTCTTCAATTCTAATAAATTGGTCAATGTCCGGATGAACTTCTGAACCAATTTCTTCCATTGGTTGCAAACTCATCACAACTAACTGACTATTTTTGCCAGTATAAAGCACCTTTCGAAAATTTTCATTTTCTTTTGTTGCATCTTCGATGTTATTTATATATCCTTTCATATAATTTTTTCTTCTACAGCGAAAAAATTCGCAGATCCACGCAGACTAGACGCAGATAAACGCAGAAGCTTATTTTTAATTACTTGTAATGTAACTTGAAATTTACTTTTCTGGATTGCCACAGGCTAAAGCCTTCGCAATGACGAATAAAAATTATTTTTTCCAGTCCTTAATTTTTAATTCCGGTTTTTTGCCTCCAAAAGAGATTTCGAGTTTTTGTCGCTCTCGCCAACCGAATTTTTTAACAAGTTCTTTGGGGATTGTAATTACATAACTATGACTACTGGCTTTTTGTAATTTTCTAACAAATTTTTTTGACATAGCTAAATTATATCACATCAGTACGCGCGTCAGTACGAACGTACTGACGCGCGTACTGACGAATTATTTTTCAACATCTTGTTTTTCACCACACCAAGGGCAATACCAAAATTCTTTATTTTCATCAGCATCGGCAATAGACCACCATTTTTTACAAACACCACAATTAAAATGTGAAAGTTTTTCTTTTGAGATTTTTAGGTTTTTGTTTTTATTCATTTTTTGTTTTTTTGCTTGCTTACGCAAGCTGAAGCCTGGATTGCCACGACTTCGCCTCGCAATGACAGATGGTTTTATTTTTTATATAACTCAATCCAACCCAAGTCCAACCAGAGTTTTAAGTCATTGTAAAATTTATTTGTTTGTGATGGTAACTGATTCAAGATTACTTTTATATTTTTTCCTTGTGATAAATTCAAACCAACCGAAAATGCAATCTCTGCAAAAACTCCTGGACCGATATATCCTTTTTCTCCATTTTTATCTTCATTTGCAATAAAATGAGTATCAGTCTTGGTTAGGTTTATATAAAAATTTTTGTGAACATGAGGCCATTCGTCCATAAAAGCATTATCGTTTATTGGATTCGACCAATCTAAAACCTCTAAACCCTCTTTTTTCCAATATTCAAGCCAGTATTTCATTTCCTTTTCTAAAGAAGCGCTACCTGATATTACGATTTTTTGAGTTTTGGTCATTTTGTTTTATTTTACAACAACAAATGATGCTGGATTGCCACAGGTTAAAGCCTTCGCAATGACGAAAGAAAGGGATTAATTTTTGCCGTGACACTTCTTAAACTTTTTTCCAGAACCGCAGTGACAAGGATCATTTCGTCCGATTTTTTCTTGATCTGTCTTTACGATAGGTTTTTGAATCACATCCTCTCGCTCGCTCCCCTCTTTTTCAGCAATAGATTTAGCCTGCTCTTGGGTTGCTTGAAGATTTTGTTGTTCTCGTACAAACGCTCCTACTCCCATATTTGGAATGAAGTGTAAAATCTTTTCGTTAATTACAAATTGCATTTCTTTAAACATTTGCAAACCTTCTTTTTTGTACTCAACCAAAGGATCTCTTTGACCATAAGCTCGTAAATTAACTGATGAACGCAAATAATCCATTACCTCCAAATGCTCAACCCAGAGAGTATCAATGGTTTGCAACATAAGTCTTCGCATAACAGCAAAAAATTCTTCATCGCCTAGTGTTTGTTTTTTATCGTCGATAACCTTCTCAATATTTTCACGAGTCCCAAACTCCTTTTCAATTTCCTCTGGTACTGGTTCTTGATAAATTTCATCCAGAATATTAATCAAAGAATTTTCAATATCTTTATTTTCTCCAAATAATATTTTTCTTCGTCTTCCATAAACAGTTTTTCTTTGGAAATTCAAAACATCATCATACTTCAAAACATGTTGTCGTGAATCAAAGTTAAAACCTTCAATTTTCTCTTGAGCTGATTCTAGAGATTTGGTAACAATAGGATTTTTTATTGCTTCGTCTTCCGGAATTCCTAATCGTCCCATCATATTCTTAACAACATCAGTTGCAAAAACTCTCATCAAAGTATCCTCCATTGATACAAAAAACTGAGTTTCCCCTGGATCACCCTGACGGCCAGAACGACCTCGCAACTGATTATCAATTCGACGAGATTCGTGTCTTTCTGTTCCAATTACAAAAAGTCCACCAAGTTTTTTGATCTCCTCTTTTTGTTCATCGGTTGCATGTACACCACCCAGTTTAATATCAACTCCACGACCAGCCATATTAGTTGCAACTGTTACTTTTCCTTTCTCACCTGCCTCTGCCACAATTTCTCCTTCTCTATCGTGATTCTTAGCATTTAAAACTTCGTGCTTTATTCCTTCGGCATTTAAATATTGAGAGAGTAATTCGTTTTTCTCAATTGACACAGTACCAATTAAAACAGGTTGACCTGTTTGATTGAGTTCTTTTACTTTTCGAGCTAGCGCTCTAAACTTTCCATTCTCTGTTTGAAAAATAAGATCGTCTTGATCAATTCTTTGAATATCTCTATGAGTTGGAATTTCGATTACATCCAAGCCATAAACCTTGTGAAATTCTTCGGCTGAAGTTTGAGCTGTTCCGGTCATTCCAGAAAGTTTTTTGTAAAGCCTGAAATAGTTTTGAAATGTAATTGATGCAAAGGTTCGAGATTCTTTTTGTACCTCTAAACCTTCTTTAGCCTCGATAGCTTGATGAAGACCCTCTGACCAGCGTCGTCCCGGTTGCATTCGACCAGTAAACTCATCAACAATTATCACTTCGCCATTTTTCACAACATAATCTTTGTTATTTTCAAAAAGTGCCTTGGCTCGCACAGCTGTTTCTAAGTGATGAACAGATTTAATTCCTTTATC
The DNA here is from genome assembly GCA_964608745.1 of uncultured Candidatus Saccharibacteria bacterium. Classification (GTDB taxonomy): domain Bacteria; phylum Patescibacteriota; class Minisyncoccia; order Phycocordibacterales; family UBA12079; genus UBA12079. Next base: position 26,539 of record CAZSPC010000009.1, read on the forward strand.
GGTATAAATATTTTCAATTCCCAAGGCGTTTTCTGCTTTTTCAATACCAGCATCAGTCATTTTTATCGCTTTATATTTTTCCTCTACCACAAAATCTTGTTCTTTCACCATTGTCTTGGCAATTTGAGCAAACTTGGCATACAAGTCTTCTGATTCTGTTGTTGGAGTAGAGATAATCAGAGGGGTTCTGGATTCATCAATTAAAATAGAGTCAATTTCGTCAACGATTGCAAAATTGTATTCCCTTTGTCTGATTTCATCCTGTCTATATTCAATATTGTCTCTCAAATAATCAAAACCAAATTCATTATTTGTTCCATAAGTAATATCAGCTTCATAAGCTTCTTTTCTTGAGCAAGGTCTTAAAAATTCTTCAACTATTTTATATGAACCCTCTTCGTCTCTTTCTTGATCTAACTCTTGATGATTTGGATCATAAATGTATGAAGAATCACTGTTTATAATACCCACAGACAAACCAAGTGTGGAATAAATTTGTCCCATCCAAACAGCATCCCTTCTGGAAAGATAGTCATTGACAGTAACCACATGAACACCTTTTTCGGTTAGAGCGTTTAAATATACCGGCAAAGTCCCTACAAGGGTTTTACCCTCACCTGTTCGCATCTCTGAAATTTTTCCTTGGTGCAATACTATTCCCCCAACTAACTGAACATCGTAATGTCTCTCGCCAAGAGTTCTTTTGGCAGTTTCTCGGACAACAGCAAAGGCTTCGGGGAGTAAGTTGTCTAAGCTTTCACCGCCTTTCAATCGTTTTTTAAATTCTGTTGTTTTGTTTTTCAAATCTTCATCAGACAAACTTAAAACACCCTCTTCCAGAGAGTTTATTTTATCTACTATTGGTTGGATTGATTTCAAATATTTTTTATTCTCGTCTCCGAAAAGTTTTTTTAAGAATTGCATAAATTTAAAAATTTAGGAATAAGGAATGAGGAATGAGGAATGAGGACTTAGGAATTAGTTTAACACAAATCACTTATTTTTTAAAAACAAAAAACCGCCGAAACGGTTTTTTGCCGTTTGGCGGTTAAATAACATTTTTTATTTTCTTTTAATCTTCAACTTTCACAGATATAATTTCCTGTGAATTACTAAAGGAAACTACATTAGTTCTACCAATTTGAAAGACAACCCCAGAAAAATGTCTAAATGCTTTTATACGACCATCTTTAAACGATACCACCGTTTTTTCAGCATCAAAAATTGATTCCTTTCATTCCTTCTCCTTTATTTTTTAGTTTTTTTGTATAAAGCAAAGTATATCTACCAACGGTATTACCACCTAACAACCTCAAAGGCAGTGCCTAAATTTGTTTTTTGTTTTGTAGCAACTATCTCTTTCTAAAATATTTTTTATAAACCTCACTATCATTTCTTTTCCCGATTAACAAGATATTTAAAGTTTTGTTTTGTATTTCGTATATAATTCTAAATTCACCGACATCAACACAAAAAGCGTCATCGCCTCTCAGTTGCCATGAATCACCAGGAAAAGGCTCTTTTGTTAGCAAGAGAATTTTTGAAAAAATTTGCTTAAATTGTTTAGGAGAAAGTTTGTCAAGAAATTTTTTATTCGTTTGTTTTGCCAAGTTTATTTTAAGCGTCATCAAATTCTTTTAATCTCTCTCTAAAATAAGCATCTGTTTGGGACACTCCAAGCATCCCAGATTTACGAGCTTTTTTTGCCATCCCAGACCAATATGCATCATCGAGCATCATCAATCTATTATATTCTGATTCAGAAATCATAATAACATTTCCAGACAACCCTTGTTTAACAATCTTAATAGGAGTTGAGAAAGCTTTTTCAACGACCTTAGACAAATTTCCTCTTGCTTTAGAAATAGGAAAGGTTGGTATTGTTTGTGTTGTTGTATCCATAATAGTAACATTGTAACAAATTGTAACATTTGTGCAAGATAAAGTTTTAAAAAATTCAGACGCCTTGCTTCTGAATTTTTAAAAACAAAAAACCGCCGAAACGGTTTTTTGCCGTTTGGCGGTTGAGTTGTTATTTTTTCTTTTTCATATTCATATATTCAATCTTTTCTTGTTTTTGGTCTTGTTTTCGGAGTGGTACAATAAAAACCACTTGCGGAGAAAAAGAATCGTTGAGGCCGGACACCCAAAGTTTTTTATTTTTGTCTGCCCAAATAGCTAAATAAATCACGCCGTGGTATTTATTAGCGATGTTTGGGCGTGCATAAGAAAACTTTGCAATCCTAGGATTCGACCTCGAAATCCATGGATCTTCCGGAGTATCAATACCAAACGACGATCCCGATCTAAAATTAAACACCCACAAAGTTTCTTCCCAATTAGGAAGCTGGGATACATTATACGTAGCGGCTTCTATCGAAGAGTCTTGCTCATTATAGCAACCACTTAAACCTAAAGCCAAAACAACGATTACAAAAAATATCATTTTTCTTAACATAACACCCTCCATATTTTGAGATTTTAAGTTATTCTTTCTTTTTTCTATGTAAAAATTACCATACCACAACCTCAAAGTCAATATCTAAATCTGTTTTTTGTTTTACTTGGGATTGGATTTTTTGGGCTAGGGTTTTTATTTCTTTGGCAGTGGCATTTTTGTGGCTTACAAGAACTAGGGGTTGGTTTTTGTACAGACCAACACCACCTTCCTTGTGCCCTTTTAGATTTAGGATTTTATCGAGGATGTAGGCTAGGGGGATTTTGTACATTTGGGTACCCGGTACACCACTCCTCAAAGCTCCGTGGGGTACCAGGTACCCCGGAAGTTCGGGGTATTTTTTTAGAAGGTTGTTTAGTTGTTTTTGGTTTACTGTTGGGTTTTTGAAAAATGATCCAGCAGTGCCTATTTTTTTCCAATCAGGGAGTTTACTTTCTCTTGTTTTTAATATTTCTTTTCTTTTTTCTTTTAAGCTGTTTGCTTCGCAAACCAAAGCCTGGATTGCCACGCGCTTCGCACTCGCAATGACGAAAAAAAGGCTAAAAGCAACACGAACAACAATCCAATTTTTTTCTTTTTTAAAAATAGAATCTCGATAACTAAAATTACATTCTTTATTTGTTATTTTCTTAACTTTACCCTTTTCTATATCAAAGATTTCAACCCAATCAACGACATCTTTTATCTCTGTCCCATAAGCTCCGATATTTCCAACAACTCCTGCACCAACTGTTCCGGGGATGCCAGAAAGGTTTTCAAGGCCTGATAAACCCTTCTCGACTGTTTGGGCAACGAGGTTGTCCCAGGTCTCTCCTGCTCCTGCTGTTACCTGAACAAAATTACTACCCGAAACCGGGTTACTCACTCCGCTTCGCTTCGCAGTAACCCGGTTTCCGTCCGTAATTTCCATTTTTATAACAAGGCCATTAACACCTTTATCAGAAACGAGAAGATTTGAACCACCACCAAGAACAAAAACAGGCAGTGAGTTTTGCTTTGCAAAACTCACTGCCTGTTTTAAATCTTCAATATCTTTTACCACAACAAAATATTTCGCCTCCCCGCCGATTTTGAAAGTAGTATAATCTTTTAGCGGAATGTTTTGTTGAATATTCATATTTTAAAATTATTTTATTGTCTTCCCGCCCTAATTTCAGAAATATAATACTCACCCTGCTCTTTAAATGTTGGATCTAAAACAATCACTTGTTGAATTGTCTCAATAGCCTTTGATTTAAATCCAGCTTCTGAATAGCCAGCTGCGAGAGACAGTAACATCTGTGCATCGGTCGGATTTTTTTCAACATTAGTCTCCAAAATTCCTATTGCTTCATTGTACTGCCCCGCTTTCATCAAAGCTAGAATATATTTATCTTCCAACTCTTTAAACTGAGTACCTAACTCGTAAGCTTTTTTGAAAGATTCAACTGCCTCTGAGTATTTAGACTGATTGATATAAATTTGCCCTCCCAAAACAAGCATTGTTTGTTTATTAGGAGACAAACTCATAGCCTTAGATAGATATTCCAAAGAAAGATCTAACATTCCTGCGTTAACAAGAAAAACTGCCATTATATAATTTGCCCTGGCACTCTGAGAATCTTTTTTTACCTGCTTATCCATTTCACCAAAAGTCAGATCAGCAAAAGTCTGTTTGGCAGAATCGTTTATTTCTGACGACCTTAGAATATGAGGGGTTGCTTCTGCCAACCTTTCTCTAATTTCTTGGTCACCAAAAGATTCATAAGAAAGAGCCTTTTTGTAATATTCAATAGATTCATCAATCTTAGACGGTGGCTGAGCAATGGCTTTTAATAAATTAGTGTTGGCTAGATAACCCTTGGCATTGAAGAGATAAACTGAAAAAATTATTGCAAAACAAACAACTACCACAGCACCTTGCTCAACTTTTTTACTTAATTCAAAACTTACTGAACTTTCCTTTTTATTTAAAGAATGAATATACCCCAAAATCAAAAAGAATAGAATATAACTTATCAAATGATCAAATACAAAGAAGTTATGAATAAAGTATCCCGCCAACAAACCAACAATAACCGCTTTTTCAATCACCTTAAAATGCTCATTTTCATCTTTAATTAGGTAGAAAATAATAGCAAAGAATAAAGAAAGGTATCCCAGTAGACCAAGTAATCCCCCGGCAATCAGCCAGTCAAAAAATACATTGTGGGTTCTATCAAACCACTGCTCTTGGTCATACATTCCCGGATTATAATGCTTATCAAAAACATAGTTGAAGTTTTCTTGGCCCCAGCCCAAGATTGGTTTTTCTTTAAATCCTTTCCAGGCCATTTCCCAAACCATAAATCGAGACTTGGTGGTTTTTTCTTGCAAAGAGATGTCGGCAAATCTTTTTAGGACCGGACTGTCTTGCACAAAGGAAGTATTTTTGACCGAAATAAACAAACCAACCAGCAAAACAATTCCAACCAGCCCTCCGATCGCCACTTTCTTAATCGTCTTATTTTCCTTTTCAAAAATTGCAATAACCAAAGTAATCAAAAACATTCCACCGATAAACCCAAGCATCGCTCCTCTGGTTTGTGTGTAATATAGAATTATAGTTTGCAAAATTAAAGCTAATCCATACAGCCAAACAACAACATCCCAAGATTTTCGTTTAAGAATTAAAAAGGTGGTTAGGAAAATATGAACAAGCATATAAACGGCTAGGTAGGCAGAGTTACCAAGGGTTGCATCAAGTCGGGTTGCGCCCTGATGGATATCTAACTTTCCTGCCATTTGCATCAAACCATAAACACCCATAAACACACTGGCAACAATCGATGTATTAAACAACCCATGCCACAATTCTTTTGTTTTTAAAACAGACGAAGTAACAAACAAAAATCCAAGTAGGTGAACCAGCGTTACCCACCCTTCCATTCTTTCATAATTAGACCAAATAGATTTCATTGGATTTTCTCCAAAGATATCCGCGATTCCAATAATTGCCACAAAAACTGTTGCACAAATTGTTACCCAAGACCATTTTGGTCTAAACCTCTCGTCACGAATAGCCAAAATAGCCCAAAGACCAAACATTATTTCAACCAAAAACCGAAAGGCAAAAGCCTTTCCGGTGATGAAAGGAAAAAACAAAGAAGATTTAACAATAAAAGGAATAAAAGGAACTAAAAAGATTAGTCCGTAGATTGTATATTTAAGATAATTATTTATATTAGTCATTTCAATATGTTATAACTTAGAAAAATTTATAGCATAAATAGTAACACAATTTCGAACTGTAAGAAAATTCAAACCAAACAAAAAATTAGCTTTAAAGAGACTATTAATCGGGAATACTATGCATGCGTGAGAAATATGTCCCATTCTCTTTAAGAAGTTCATCCGGCGTACCGGATTCAATAATTCGACCATCTTCGAGTACATACAGCATATCCATTTCGCGCACCGTTGAGAGCCGATGCGCGATGACACACACAGTAACCCTTCCTTTCAAATCATTTATTGTGCGCTGAATATATTGCTCAGACTCTGTATCCAAAGCGCTCGTCGCCTCGTCGAGCAATAGAAGCTGGGGCTTGCGCGCTAAAGCACGCGCAATAGCAATACGTTGGCGTTGTCCTGCTGAAAGCAGGACACCGCGTTCGCCAACCTTTGTATCAAAACCATTTTGCAGTTTTTCTATCACATCATAAATTTTCGCTTTCTTTGCCGCCTCAATAACATCTTCGTCAGACACACTCTCATCAAAAAATCGAATATTTTCACGCACCGTGTCATTTATTAGAAAAATATCCTGCGATACATAAGCAGTATTTTTACGCCATATATTGATATCAATATTATTCACAGGTACACCATCCAACACTAAAGCACCTTTGGTCGGCTCGAGAAGTCTCAAAACGATATCAAACAAAGTTGTTTTACCAGAACCCGAGGGACCAATGATCCCTACCATAGCACCGTGTGGAATTGATAAATTAACACCATTCAAAACATCGCCACCCGTATCGTAGGAAAATGCAACATCCTTAAAAGCAAGTTCATGATCGAACTTGAACGGCTTTGAATACTTTTCTGCTTTTTTATGTCGAACTTCTCGATGTTTCGACGCCTCCTCACCGTATCTCAATACATTAGATGCGTATGGTGCCGCATCATTCATATTAAAGAGAATGGTTTGCCCAGACTGTATAGACGCAAAAATACGTTGAACCAAATAAACAATAGCAGCAAGTGCGCCAATACTGTAAGATGTTTCATAATATGCAAACGCAACCACGACCGCAACAAAAATGACGGTAATCGGCTGAATAAAAACTACGACCAATTTCCTCAGCATAAAAGTGCGTATATGTAACGCGCGGAATATTGAAAAAAAACTAACACCGATACCAGTAATCTTATCTTCCAAACCCATCGCTTTTACAACCTTCACACCACCAAGATATTCATTTACCAGATGCGCAATATGCTTATTCATCTCAGCGGTTTCGCGGGCAGCGACACGACCTTTAGAAAAAACCGGTTTAAACACCAAAAACATCAAGGCACCGGTTCCTAACGCAAGAAATGTAATTGTTTCTGATATGTTGAGTGCAACAAAAAGATAAATTGCGAGCCCGGAAGCAAACATGATCATTTTCACAAACAAATCAAGTAACGCTGCGGTTTGTCGCACATCAATTTTTAAAAGTGTTTCCAGATTTCCCTGTCGCTGTTTCAGGAGATATGGCCAATTTGCATAAAGTGTTCGCTTAAAAAGACGGTTCATCAAGTCCTCTTGATATTTTGTTTTGAGATGTACCTGTATGTAGTAAAAGGCTAACAATACCAATGCTTTCAAAGTAAAAAGTGTCACAATGAGGACGAGGATCGCAGGTAAAGTAAGCTCAATTCCTGTAAATGAAAATGTGTTTAAAATCGCTTGTGATATAAAATCGTCTCCGGACTGCCCATTTCCGATGAACACAGAAAACAATGGGATAAGCGCACTAATACCAACTGCTTCAAGAATACCACTTAAAAATCCCAATACTAAAAATATGGCCACATATCTCCGGTAACCTGCAATTAAGCGCGATATGAGTCTCGCGGCTCTTCCTATCTCACTGAATTTTAGACGTTCTATAGTTGACATATGGTTATTGTTTATTTGGTCGAATTTCCAAACTTCTGGTGATATGCTTATCCGAAGCATGTTTACCTAAAAAAAATTTAATTGGTCGGGTCAAACGTAAAAAAATGTCCTGCTTCCAGTTGCTATCAAAACTAATTGTGTTAAGGCGCGATGCGTCATGACGAACTCGACTACCTCCTGTAATATGTGTTGACGAAGGTGCTGTTTTCCAGTTGGAAAATGATGCAAGACCACATTCTGACATAATAGCTTCGGAAACACGATCTGGAGCTACACAAAAATCTTTGTAACTAAGAGTTGTATACGGAATACCACTTTCACGAAGGGCGCGAGCGAAACGTCTTTTCTGTTGCGCCCAGCGTTTAAAATTGAGCAAATCACCAATTATCAGTGGAGCATTATCTGTCCTTCGCATCGAGTATGCCCACGCACCCGGCTCTTTCATAAGGTACACCGCGCACACATCATACCCGAGAGCTTTGGCAACTTTGGACCCCGCTCGAAAACCCTCTATAGTTTTCGAAGCATCTATAACAACATTATATTGTTTTAGTGTTGGAGAATTAAGCACATCATTATACCATCCTTCAAGATCCGTGGCGGTACGAGGGACCGATGACCAGAATGGACATTCGCCGAGAGTTTGGCCACAAGTACACTCACGCCCTTCTGTTGGGCGAAGTTCTTGACGGGGCATCTCACCTGCAATTTCGCCAAGCGCCACTGCCTCTGGATAGCGCGAAAGATATGCATTGAGTACAGTAGAACCGCTACGGCCGAGACCAATAATATACAAAAATAGCGGTGGATGTGAAATTATGTTGTTCATAATGTGATATATAGTATCACTTTTTGTGTTCTTTATTAAGTATCTTATTGTATATCTCGTGTACCGCATCATCAAACGGCTGTTTATTTTCCATTGCACGACGGGCTTCTTTACTCATCATTTCTGCCTTGTCGCGATGATCATAAAGATACTTAATCTTTTCCCCGAGCGACTTTGCATCTCGAATAGGCACCACAAA
>CAZSPC010000010.1:0-17370 GCA_964608745.1 uncultured Candidatus Saccharibacteria bacterium
CCTTTTTCATAATAATCGGATTTTACCCGATTGCATTTCAAAAAGGAATTTTCGGTAATAAGTATGCACATATAAAAAAATAAAAAGGAGAAAGTTGATGCAATTACTACAACACGAAGGCACATTCTATGGCCAGGTTATTTTTGAAAAATACAGACAAGAAGATAGCAAATGGGATATTATAAATTCTTTTTTTGATGAAAAAATTGACCAGATTACAGAAAACTGGCGAGCAAAAACAGTCAGTTTTTGGCTTAAAACAGAAAGACAAATAGCAAAAGAAGAAATAGAGCTATTATCAAAAATAGTGAAAGGTAAAGACTACTTTCTAAGTATCCAAAAACCCACCGACACACAACCCCAATCATTCGTTAGAATTTCATTTACTAACGTATATTTCCCGCCAGCCGAAATATCCTAGAGCAGAGAAGCTATACCCACCCAAATAGAAATAATTTCTGTTTGGGTGTTTTTTTTATTTTTCTGGATTGCCACGCCCTTCGGGCTCGCAATGACGAATTTTTGCGAAGCAAAAATTCGCCTTTCTTGAATCTTACCTCTTAAATCTTATTTTTCCTTGCCTTTCCCTCCTTTTTATATATAATGATTAGGTGATTCAAAAATCTTTTGAGTTACTTATTATTAGTTGAATAAAACAAAAGCTAACCCTAAGAATTTATGTTTGCTTCGCAAACCAAGGACTAGATTTCTTCGCCTAATGGATTGCGAAAACGAATCAGTTAACTTTCTTAGAACTTTTGTTATTTTTTTATGACAGAAAAATTAAATAAAGACGAACAAGAAGAATTACAAAAAGTTGCTGAAAACAACTTGATGACTTCTTTAATCGAAAAAATAGACAAACTCCCCGAAATTGAAGACTTGATTGAGGGAACTGTTATCAAGATTGATAAAAAATCAGTTTATGTAGATCTTCCGCCTTTTGGAACCGGTATCATTTACGGACGAGAATTTATGAATGTCCGAGATGTTATCAAAAACTTAGGTATTGGAGATAGCATCACAGCCAAAATCGTTGATGTTGAGAATAAGGATGGTTATATTGAATTATCTCTGAAAGAAGCTCGACAGGCCCTTGTGTGGTCTGAGGCTGAAACTGCAATGAAAGAAAAAACTGTTTTGGAATTGACAGTCAAAGAAGCCAACAAAGGCGGTCTTCTTATCAACTGGCAAGGAATTATCGGTTTTCTACCTGCATCTCAATTGAGTGCAGATAATTATCCAAGAGTAGCCGATGGAGACAAAGACAAAATCCTCCAAGAACTAAGAAAGTTGGTAAACAAAAAAATCTCTGCTCAAATTATTGGAACTGATCCAAAAGAAGGTAAACTTATTTTCTCAGAGAAGAATATTACAAAAGAGGAAAATAAAGAGGTTATTGAAAAATACAATGTTGGAGACGAAATGGAAGGAGAGGTTACCGGAATCGTTGATTTTGGGATCTTTATCAAAATAGAAGGTGATATTGAAGGATTAGTACATATTTCTGAAATCAGCTGGTCATTGGTTGAAAACCTGAAAGATATGTATAAGGTTGGAGACAAGATTAGGGTGAAGATTATTGAAATTGTAGACGGTAAAATCTCGCTATCTATTAAAGCTTTGACAGAAAACCCTTGGATTGCCGCCGAGAAGAAATACAAAAAAGATGACGAGGTAGAAGCGGTTGTAATTAAGTTCAACAAACACGGTGCCTTAGCCAGTGTTGAAGAAGGGGTATCTGGACTGGTTCATGTATCCGAATTCGAAACAGAAGAAAAATTGAAAGATGCTTTGCAATTAGGACAAAGTTATAATTTCAAAATTAATGTGTTTGAACCTAAAGACCAAAAAATGACCCTTTCATTAAAATAAACCCAAAATCAGCGAACTTCTTCGTTACTTCGATAAAAAAGTCAGTCGCTGTATTCACGATACACCTTCTTCCTTTTTTATCTCGCGCCTCGAATTTCATCTGATTTTGGATTATTTTAGCCAATAGAAAAACAAAAGCCAGCGACATAGTCGCTGGCTTTTGTTTTTTGCCTTATTTTAATGAAAAAATTTCGAATTTTTTATCCAGCACTCAATTTTTATTTTATAAAAATTGAGTGCTGGATTAATTTCGAATTTCTAAAAATTCTTTTTTAAACTTCGCTTGTTTTTTGTTTAATTTTAGATAGTATTAGACACAGGAATAGAGTAGTGCCTTTCTAAACAATCAAAAGGAGATTAAAAATGGGAAAAATGATAAGAGATAGTAAAAGTTATATTAAAAAATATAATTTTTGGAAAAGATTGTTTTTGTCACTTGTTGTTATTTTTTTGTGGGGATCAGTAATGCCCATAGAGAACATATATAAAATGATGTTTTTTTACTCAGGATTGGGAATGATTTGTGTTCTGGGAGCAATGCACATTTTTTTCAGACCATGTGTTTGGATTTTTGATTCAGATATGAAACAAGGAGAAGAAAATGAAAAAACTAATAATTAATTTTTTTAGAAAACATTTCCTACCGGACGAAAGGATGTCATTTAGAGACCTTTTTCGGTTTTATAATATCCTAAATTGCCGAAAGAACCCTCTTCCACGGCGGAATAATGACACTTTTGATTATGGGTTTGATTGGATACTCATTAAATCCAACAACACCATATGACATGGCATATAAATCCTTGGGACTAGGTCTTATTCTGCTGGCCATTGTAGGACTCCTTTGGGGATATGACGAAGGAGATTGGGAAATTGGTAAACCAAATAAACCCAAACTTTCTAAATAATTCCATAACACAAAACAACGCATATGGGTAATATGCGTTGTTTTTAATATTCTTTCTACGAAACTTTTTTCAAGCCAAGATGTTTTTCTATCTCAAAAACTCTATCCAGAAGATATTCGACATCTTTTTTATATCTCTCTAAATTTTCAACAGTTTTTTCTGTTTCCACATACTCCATCCTTAAACTCTCAAAATCTTTTCTAATCGCCATAAAATTCTCTTCTGTACGAAGTTCAAAGGAACTTATGCGATGCTCAAGTCCGTCCATACGAGATTCGAGTTTACCTATGCGAGATTCGAGTTTGCTTATGCGAGATTCGAGTTTACCTATACGAGATTCGAGTTTACTAAATCCTTTTTGAACATCATTAAAACCCTTATTTACAACTTTTATAACATCACTAATTGTTGGCTCCTTATTCATAGTACTAATATATTAACATAATTTTAATTAAATTTGTCATTTTGTTTTAATATTTTTTAATTCTAAATATTATTTCTCATACTTCTTCAGCGAAATGTCTTTTAGGTACTCTGGGATTTCATTTGGATGATGTGAGGGTGCGTTGATTAAAGACATCACATATACTTCATTTTTTGGTTCTCCAAGAAAAGTATGTCCTCTGTGTACACCATAAAGAATAGAATATTCTTTTATGTCGTAGGTGTTTTTTAAATCATTTGTCATGGCAACCAACTCCTTGCCAGAGGTAGCATTATTACAAACATCTTCAATAAAAAGTATATGCTTTCCCCTACACTTCTCTGCCTGAGCTTCAAAAATTCCCAGCTTTCCATTTCGTTTTTCAGTATAAGCATATTCCATACCAAATTTATCATAACCTATTGTTTGAATAACTTTTGGCAGAGAAAGTGAACCGTAGGCAACCCCAACAATTATCATATTTTTTGTTTTTTTATCAAAAAATTCTTCAATAGCTTTATGGTAAAAAGGAACGAGTTGTAATTCTTGGGAGGTTGTAAGTAAGCGGTAATTTATAAAATATTCTCCCTGCATTCTCTGTCCATCAGCTGTTAAATTTTTATATTCAAAACGACCTTTTTGGATAATACCAAAAGACTTTAAAAGTTCTAAATATTCATCTGATTTTGAAAATATTTTTATATTTTTCATAATGTCAATTGAAGCGATTCATGGCTGTTATCCGTCCGTCTGCAATGGTTGATTTCAATGCTTCATTAATTGTTTTAGACATTTTTATTATTTTGGCCATTTCGTCCTTTTTAAAATCTTTCATAATGAAGTCCAAAACTTTTTTCTCCCCTTTTGGTTTTTTGAGTTTACCGGTTGGAGTAGTTTGCAAAACCCCCACCCTAATACGAATAAATTCTTTTGTTTTAAGGGCTTTCTTAATTGATTCCAACCCTTTATGCCCACCAGATCCACGATTAAAAGCAATTTTGAATGTACCTAATGGCATATCCAAGTCGTCGTAAATAACAATCATATTTTCGGGTTTGATCTTATGTTTTTTGTTTACATAAGAAATAGCTTGTCCTGATTTATTCATAAAAGTTTCCGGCATAATCAATTCTGTTTTTTTCTTTCCAATCTTACCCGAAGACACAAGCATATTTCCATACTTATCATATTCCCATTCCGAAAAATCATTTGCATCCGCAAACTTTTCCAAAATTATTCTCCCCATATTGTGACGAGTATCTTTGTACTCTTCACCGGGGTTTCCCAAACCTACTATAAAAAACATAGTTTTTTATAGAATTTTAAATTTTAATTTGTAAATTTTAATTCAATGATTTAATTTTAAATTTAGTTATTTAAAATTGAATTAAAATTTATAATTTATAATTTAAAATTCTATTTATTATTTTCAATAATACTATTTTTTAAGATATGTATTCCTATTAAACACATGTCCATCATGAGTTTCCGCATAATACATATTACCATCCCAACCTGTTAAATAGAATAGGTAATCTGATGCTGTCGGCTCTATTGTTGCAGTAATTGCCCTAAGCCCCGGATTAGTAATAGGTCCTGGCGGTAAACCTGGATATAAATAAGTATTATACGGAGAATCTATTTTTAAATCGTCATAAGTAACCTGAAAAGTATTTTTACCAATTATATAAGGAAAGACAGCGTCAACTTGTAAGGCCATACCAATATCAATTCTATTCCATAGAATCCCAGAAACCATTTTCATTGTTTCAAAACGACGAGCTTCTTCTTCGATAAGAGAAGCCATTGTCAAAATTTCATGTAGAGTTAACTTTTCTTCCCTACCTTCATTAAATAAATCGATTTTTTCTTGCACTCCACTGATTTTCTTTTCAAAATTATTCTTCATTGTTCGGATAATATCCTCAGCGGTTACGATAGGTAAAAATAAGTAAGTATCAGGAAAAAGATAACCCTCTAACTTTTGCTCTCTGGCAATTTTTTTGAATTCTTGCTTATCAAAATATGGAAATTTTTCAGAATCAAATTTTTCTGCCATTTCATCTACACTTTCTCCCTCAAACAAAGTGATTTTGGTTGGGGTAAGGCCATACTTGCCCTTAATCATTCGATAGACAATAGAAAATAAATTTTTCTTTTCTTCAAAGAAATATGTTCCATACATTGCTCCTTGATTACCTCGTAAAACCCGAATGGCCACTTCGAATAAAAAAGAAGATTTAATTGTATCTGTTTCATCTAAAACTTGAGCAATTTCTTTTGTAGTACCTCCCTTTTGTACTTCAACAACAGAACCAGTTGGAAAATTCAACGGCGCTGAAATAAAAAAGAAATAAAACAAAGTAAGAAAAAAACCGAGTAGTACAACAATAGAGGTTTTTGGATTGGATTTAAAAGCACACTGAAAATAGTGGCTATGTTCAACCACTTTTTGTTTTTTTGTTTTCAGATTTTCTAGATTAAATAGATTTCTAGGGTTAAAGTTTTTGAAGTTTAAATCCATAAATATAAGTAATAACGATCTTTTTTCTAGAATGGAAGATTTGTTGGTGGTTCAGCCTTCTTTGATTCAATTCTACTAAATGTAGGTGTCTGTGCTACTCCCCCTGGAAGATGGAAAATTGTTGCTAACTCCTCAGAACTCAAAACAAATTGTTTATCACTCGTATATGGATAATAGAAATATGCTCGTCTTTTATATTCACCAAACATATCTCTTTTAATTTTGTTAGTCTTCATATTTTTGTAATCAGACCAAGGAAAATCGCTGAAATCAGTTACCCTATTAGGCCTAAATCCGTTGAGCATGGTAACAGAATTAAATTGTTTAAATGCCCCAGTCATTCCGGTAATATTAATTGGATTAAATTTTTCCTTTTCAGCTAAATAAATACCACGAATACCAACGTCAAAACCTTGTTTATCAACATTTCTTTCGATTGATTCTAAGATCTTTTGTTCCCCTTTTGTCATTGCACGCGGAAACATTCCATCTTCAGGTTTTAACTCTTCCAATTTTTCACTTTTTTCTTTTTTTGCTTTTTCCGTCCAATCATATGCATCACCATACCAACTCATCTTGGCAAGCTTTTCTTTAAAAGCTAAGTCATCCTTAAAATTCTTTTTATGAGCTCGAACTAATATCTGAATCCAAAGTTGTTCCCCTTTGCCAACCGAACCTAAAAACTCGATAATTGGTGTCATAGGGTCGGTGATCTCGTCTGATTTCAAACCAACCTTGTCTAACCCATAATCAACATAAGTTTTTATCGGATAAGGATCGTCTTTGGTTAAAACAAACTCATTCCCCCACATTGATGTAACATTCAAATCTAAATCAACAAATTTTGCATAATCAGGCACTTCATAAATTTCTACATCAGGGTATTGTGCATAAAATTGAGCCTCAATTAAATTCTTGAATTTTTTCTCTGTCCAAATAAAAAAATGGATGTTTCCTTCAATAGAAACTAGCTCCAAAGAAAACCAAGTTCGACTACTTCCTTTTATACCTGTTTTATACCAATTGCTTTCTCCACCAGTCTGGTGTAAAGCGTTCAAGACAAGCTCCATTGCAAGTGGTGTTTTCTTGATTTCTTTTGGCACCTTTATTTCTAACAAAATCCTTTCCTGGTTAGTTCTGAATAAATACTGCTTATAAGAAATCCAAAAATATCTCAATAGCGAGATAAGAACAAGTGGAATATAGATAGGTGCTAAAATATACAACAAATAGATTATATTTGCTGTCATTGGCTGAATTGCTTCTGGTAATTGTGAAATTAGATCATTTAGCATTTATTATAATTTTATAACAAAAAACATAGTGTAACAACGGGAAAAGTTAATTAACTCAGCGCGTTGAGTTAATTAAAACCCAAAAAATAAACAGTCCGTCAGTTGACGGACTGTTTATCTTCTCTATTTTAAACTATAATATATCGTTCTTTCGCATCTCTTTTAAAATGTTTTGGATCTTGAAGATTTACAATAATAGTATTTTCTTTCACATATCTTTCGTTCAAAACCTTGTCAATAATTTCTTGTCGAGTTAGTGGTCCATATTTATCAAGAACAGATTTGATAACATCTCTTACAACACCCCCAGTATAACCCCAATCAGTTAGAGCATACAAGCCTCTCCCAACCAACACAAACCGCGGATCTTTAATCAATTCATTATGACAAGTTGCCACATGAGCATTTTTACCAAAATTATCTTTAATAGTTTTTGCTACTTCCCTAAAATGCAGGGGAGAACCATGTTGTCGAATAGAAAGGTATGCGTAGTCCCTGATTCCTTTGGCATTAATATTATTTGATTCAGCTAATCCCCATTCGTTAAACGGATTATTATCAATTTCTTTTGAAATTCCAAACCATCTTTTGATTACATCATTTTTCTTGTACTTTGGTTCAACACCGTCAATTTTTTGCAAAAAAAGACCGATAATATCTTCTTCTGGGTGCAAGTCTTCAGCCGACAAGTCGTCTCTTACGGCCAATAAAGAATTATGAACCGAATCAGCTAGTGAATGATCAATATGCCATCTTGATTTAAAATATTTATTTTCTTTTTCTTTGTAGAAAGAATCTCCCAAAACAAGTAAAAAGTGTACATGATTTTGAACAGCCGGCTTGTTTGAAATATAGCCCAGTAACTCCTCTTCAGAAACAATACCTCCCAAGTCTCTAATTAGAGAATATAGTTCATCAAAAATCGCTGTTTCTT
This sequence comes from uncultured Candidatus Saccharibacteria bacterium, assembly GCA_964608745.1. GTDB lineage: Bacteria > Patescibacteriota > Minisyncoccia > Phycocordibacterales > UBA12079 > UBA12079. Next base: position 7,961 of record CAZSPC010000010.1, read on the forward strand.
TTTGGAAAGCCTCAGATTTTCTGATGTTTCGCAAAGCATTAGCCTCAATTTGTCTTACTCTTTCCCGAGTAATTCCATATCCCTTTCCAATAGCTTCCAAGGTTGTTTTTTGTGCACCATCGTCCAAACCGAATCTTCGCACAATGACATCACAAGATCTCTCGGGTAGAACCGAAAGGAATTTCTTTGTTGTTTTATTAGGATTTACTTTTGTTTTTGCCATAATTTTAATAGGGTTTAGCGTATAGCGTTTAGGGTTATAGTGAAAAAATTTGCATAGCAAATTTTTTATTTTTTTACTACAACCCTAAACGCTAACCCCTAGACGCTTACTTAATTTATTGCATTTACATTAGCATTATTGAAAAATAAAGTCAAGCTTTTTTATTAGGTTTTATTGGTACAAAATAACGTAAAAAATACTGATTTAATTACATAATTAAATCAGTATTTTAATGTATCTAATCGTAGACTTGAGGATTCAGTCCTTTAGTACCTTTGTCTAAAAAATTAATGTAAAGTGAAAAAACATGAACCAATGCAACGATTAGGTATAGGGGTAATACAACCGATGCGTTTGTTACAAAAATTGCAATTGGATCATCAAACAACTCTTTTATTCCTATTTCTTTAACATAGAATGTAAGAATAGGAATAAACAGGTAAATAATTCCAAAAGAAATATTTATATATACCTTCATAATACTACTCCCTTTCAAAGTTTTTATCTTTTACATCCTTCTATTTCTAATCACATTTATAACACAAAACTAACGATAAAAGCAACCCTTTAAGAAAATTCTAATTCAATTAATTATTCTTCATCATTTTTAGAAATGTATCTTGTGAAATATTTACCCTTCCCCTCTCTTTCATTTTCTTCTTTCCTTTCTTTTGTTTTTCTCTTAATTTCATCTTTCGGGTAATATCTCCACCATATAATTTAGCAGTTACATCTTTTCGATAAGCCTTTACGGTTTTTGAGGAAACAATCCTACCAGAAACTTTTGCTTGCACTTTCATAACAAAATTTTGTCTCGGTAAAATTTCGTGTAGTTTTTCAACTGATTTTTTAGCTTCCTCTTCTATTCTCTTTCTAGAAATTACCTTACAAAAAGGAGTTTGGATTTCATCAGCAATTAAAATATCCATCCTAACCACATCAGCATCTCTATACTCTCCCACTTCATAAGAAAGTGATGCAAAACCAGATGTTTCTGATTTTAATTCGTCAAAAAATCCACGCATCAATTCTCGCAAAGGCATTTCGGCTTTTATTTCATTTCGTCCATCCCCAAAATCAATATTAGAAACAACTTGCCCTTCGTGGTGATAAAACAATTGTGAAATTGCACCAGAATATTCTCCTGGGGTAATAATTTTTACTACTACCCAAGGTTCTTTTACTTCAATGACATCTCCATGATCTGGAAAAAGAGATGGATTGTAAATTGTCTTTTCTGCACCATCTTTTAATTTAATTTCATAAATGATAGTTGGCTGGGTTATAACCAACTCTAAGTTAAATTCCCTTTTTAATCTTTCAGTAATAATTTCCAAATGCAACATCCCCAAAAAACCACACCTAAACCCACGCCCAAGAGAACCCGATGTTTCTTCCTCAAAAGAAATGGATGAATCTAAAAGTTGTAATTTTGATAGTGCATTTTTTAATATTTCAAAATCATCTTGATCCTCAGGATAAATAGATGCCCAGACAACCGGGGCTGGCTTTTGGTAGCCCTCGAGCGCGGGAGATGGGTTCTTCACAGAAACAACTGTATCTCCAACCGATACAATTCCTGGTTTTTTTATACCAGTTACAATATATCCAATTTCTCCAACTGATAATCTTGATTTTTTAACTTCTTCAGGAGTAAAAATCCCCACCTCGCTTGGTTTAAATTTTTCGTTAACTACCTTAAAAAGCAGTGTGTCATTTTTCTTTACTTCACCACTAAAAACTCTTGTATATAAAATAACTCCTTTATTGGGGTGGTATGCAAAATCAAAAACCAGAGATTGTAAATTGGTGTCTTTGGGTTCTTCGGGAGCTGGAATTTTTTTTATAATTTTCTCAAACAACTCCTCTACTCCACCACCTGTTTTTCCAGAAGTCTCGATTATGTCATCCATATCAACATCCAATAATATGGCGATTTCTTCTTTTACTTCCTCTACACGTGCAATGGGTGAATCAACTTTTGAAATGGCTGGGATTATTTTAAGGCCTGCTTTTTTAGCCATATCCAATGTAGTAAAAGTCTGAGCCTGCACACCCTGAGTAGCATCCACCAATAAAACGGCACCTTCCACAGCTTTCATTGCCCTAGAAACTTCATAGGCAAAATCAATATGCCCAGGTGTATCAATTAGATTAAAAATATAGTCTTCCCCCTCGTAGTTGTATTGTAGACGAACAGGAGCCATCTTGATTGTAATCCCCCTTTCTTGCTCAAGCTCCATAGTATCTAACACCTGGTCTCTCATTTTTCTGTCTTCAACAGTCGAGGTTTTTTCTAACATCCTATCTGACAAAGTAGATTTGCCATGATCGATATGAGCGATAATTGAAAAGTTTCTGATGTTTTTTAAATTTGTATTCATGATTACAGATTAGTATAGATTAGTAGGTGTTAAGACACAAGCAAAAACACCCTGCAATTTATTGCAGGGTGCGGAGGGGGTCTTCCTCTTGAAAATGCCGGGAACCAGTATTCTTTGGTTTGAGTTGCAAATTTTAAATCTTCCGCTAAAATCCCAATCGACAAAAAATCTTTTTGAAGAAAAGGGTTTTTTGTTTTTGGTTTTTTATCCGAAATAACAAAATCTTCAAAATCAATTTCCGGAATTTCAACTCTTTCTGGGCAACTTAATTCCAAAACATAATCTGAATAATCCAAATCAATAGGTTCTGAAAAACAACTATCGATTACCGCCAAACAGTCGGGGTAATCATTTTTCATAATTGCTGTTAAACGCATTAATTCAGAAATACTAACATCTGAACCAACAACAAGAAGTTTACCGACCATTTTTTCTCCTTCAAAATAGTTTAGGACAAAAAGTATTTAATAACCCAAACTTCAGAATAACCAATAGTAAATAAAACAACACAAATCAACCACAAAAAGGTCGATATCTTTAAAATATTTTTTACTACATGCTGATCTACAAGATTTGGAAGAAAAAGAGCAATTATCGATGTAGACAAAAACAGCGAAAGGAGGCACCACCATCCTATATCAAAAAACATTAAAATCCCACAACCATACACCAAAAGAGAAAGTATGGTAATTCCAAGTATTGAAAAAGAAACAGTATAAGGACAAACCTTATATCTTTTATTTTCCACCCTATTTTCTTTAATACTAGTTTGTGTAGACATTACATTCTCCTTTTTATATATAATTTTATTTTCAATAAAACTAATTCTCTAAATTCCAAACACCTTATATCACAAAAACTAAAAATAAACAAACAAAAAAGAATTTTGAGCGTAGCTCAAAATTCTTTCAAATGAAAATTGAAAATTCGTAAACCCACGCACCTTTCATATCATTATTAAAGATACGAAAATTACTTAACTGTTCACCGTCTAAAAGACAATGATACGAAAGGTGTGTGGGTAAATTGAAAATTCAAACTTTTTTATTTAAAAAAGTTTGATTATATCGTTATAGGTAACAGCAACCATTAAAGTAATCAAAAGAACAAACCCAACCAAATTCAAAGAATTGGCAATAACAGGTTTTATATTTCTCCTAATAATAGATTCAATCCCCAAGAAAACAAGTCGTCCTCCATCGAGAGCTGGAAAAGGAATAAGATTAATAACTGCCAAGTTAATTGAGATAAACGCTGTAAAATTAAGCAAGTAAATCCATCCAAACTGTGCCGCACTATCTACCATCCCAGCAATTCCAACCGGACCTGCAATTTGCGACAGAGAACCAGTCCCCTGAATTAAATCAACAACAAACAAAGTCAAGCCAACTGCAACTGCACCAAATAAACTAATAGTTAGTACTAAACTTTCCCAGATAGCTTTGCGGATCGGTAATTTAACCGTACCAATTGTGTCAGCGATGATTCCAATAGCAACCTGCTCTTCAATCAAACCATCAACCGGCGTTACAAAAGCAGTCATTGTTTCCTCTCCCCTTTGATATAAAACCTTTATTTCTTTTTCAGGATACATCGCAATAAATACTTGCATTTCATTTTCAGTAAAATTTTGAATAGAGCCAGAACCTGCTTCCATGAACAAAAGCTTGTCTCCAATACCCAATCCTGCATCATATGCAGGTGAATCTTTGGCTACATCGATGATAACAACACTTGGATTTTTTATTTCTTCTTGTGGAAATTGATCAGTCGACACCGGTAAGCCAACCAAAAAACCAAAAGTTATCAAAAACCAAGCAAAAATAAGATTAAAAGTGACCCCTGCACCAATAGCTAGCGCTTGGATATATCTTGGCTTGTTTACCATACTTCTGTGGCTGTCTGAACCACTAATCGACTCGTCATCTGGATCTTCGCCAAAAATTTTCACGAAACCACCTAACGGAATCAGGTTAATAGAATATTCTGTTTCGCCTTTCTTTATAGAAAAAAGTTTCGGAGGAAAACCAATTCCAAACTCATCTACTCTCATCCCTGTTTTTTTAGCAACAATAAAATGCCCAAATTCATGGACTAAGATTAGGATGGCTAGGATGATTATAAAAAGTATTACAGTCATAATTTAAATTATTTAAAAATATCTTTAACTTCTTTCGCAACAGAAAAAACAAACTCAATATCTTTTTTAGAATAGTCTTTTATAATTTTATGCCGACTTAAATGTTGATCATTTCTCAAATCTCTAACCTTATCAACTTTTTTATAAATTGTCTTGCTGATAATTTTCTTTTCATACAACAAATCATTAATTTGACCAAGATTTAACTTTTTAAAATCTATATTTTTTCTAATTTCTTTATAATTACCAGCTACTATTTTATGATTTTTGTTAACTTGGAACAGCTCATTCTTTTTATTATATTCAAAACGCCATTCACTCTTTTCTAAATCTTTTTCTGAAAAACTTTCTTTTAATAAATAAAACAAAAGCGCCTCTACGATAGAGGCTGTGTGAATTATTATCGTTTTACGAAAACTACTTCTAGATAATTTATTATATTTCCTATCATCTAACGAAGAAATCAAATCTAAAATATGCTTAAAAGTCACATCTAAATTTTCTTGTAAAACCTTATGTTTTATAAAACCAAACTTACTCATAAAATTATGATTTCAACATTGCTGCCAACGATTTATATCCCTTACTTATTAAATAATCGCCTAATTTCATATTACTACTTACCCCCATATCAATATTAAGATCTTTTTCAACCTCACTTATTTTTGTGTCAAAATTTCTCTCTTTTGCCAATACTTTATTTTTCTTTGTTTGTTTTTTGTTCATATTTAGATACTAACACTTTGTTTATTTATTTTCAAATCCCCTAATCTGTTTAAACAGAAATCTCCCCTTCTTTCTTATCAAACATCTCATCAAATTTTTTATTTGTTTCATCAACAATTTTTTGCATCTCATCTTTCAACCTAAACTTATCATCTTCACTAATTTGCTTTTCTTTTTCTAGTTGTTGAATTTCTTCCCAAACTTTATCCCTTTCTCCTCTCAGAGAAATTCTTGCTTTTTCAAGCCTTTCTTTCGCTGTTTTGATTAATAATTCTCGTCTCTCAGAAGTCAAATCTGGAAAAGAAACTCTAATTCCAGTCCCCCCAACAGATACAGAAACACCTAGATCGGCGTCCGTAATCGCTTTCTCAATCTCTTTAATTTGTGTCGTATCCCAAGGTGTAATAGTAAGAGTTTTGGCATCTTCCACACCAATATTTGCCATTTGATTTATTGACATCATTGATCCGTAAGAATCAACCTTAACATTATCAAGAAGTGCTGGTGAGGCCATTCCTGTTCTAATAGTAGAAAATTCTTTTTGTAACCACTCTTCTACCTCTTGGAGTTTGTTTTTGAAATTTGTAAAATCAAACATGATACTAGGGTTTAGGACTTAGCGGTTAGGGTTGTAGGGTTTGAAGATTTTTTTCCTTCGGCAAAAAATCTTTGTCTATACGCTAAACGCTGGACGCTATAACGCTCAAAATTAATTTATTAAATATTTGTACATAATTTATTTGCCTCATCTAATACACCAGCTGTCTTATTTTTAGGAACGCCTGCCTGCCCCAACAAATTTTCACCTCCCGCCTTAACATCTCGACATAAAACAATTCCCTGTTTCAAAAATTCTTGTTTTTCTTTGTTTGAAAGTGAACTTAAACAAGTCAACGGATGAAGTGCTGTTTTTTGAATTAAATCTTGCAAGTTACCGCCCTCCGGAGGATAATTCCAACCAATCAATTCTATTCCAGCACATTTTGCATATTTAATCGCCTTTGAACTAAATTTTGTATTTGTGGCAAGAATTTTTCTAATTCTTTTATTTTCTTTACTTTTAAATAAACCTCCTTGCTCCAAATCATCAAACCGAGCCTTAACATATAGAGTGGTTTTTAAATCCGATTTAATTCCATGATTATTGTGGAATTTAATTTCAATAACAACAAATTCTTGGTCGTTTTCCGCAACTACATCCATCTCATGCAAAACACATCTTCCGTTTACTGTTTCCCCAATATTTACTTTATATCCCTGTACTCGAAAAATTTCACCCATAAAATCTTCAAAAGGAAAACCGTGTGGACCAAGATCCATAATTGCCCTTTTAACAGAATACTTTGCCGCCAAAACATTTTCTTGCTTTTTCAGGAGGTTGAAAGCATGCTTGTAAATTTCTTTGGTGGTCATTCCGTCAGTAATTTTTGCTTCAACATCACTGGCTACCTTGTCAGCAACTTTTAAGACAGCACCCGCCCCAATCAAGGATTTTTTTAATTTCTCAATATCAAAAAGTTCTTTTTCGCCATTGTATTTTGTAATATAAATTTGTTTCATAAACAAGATTATAACACAAAAAGTTTTCAGAAATTAGTTTTTAGTTTTTTAAACCTAATAAATTTTACAAAGTAAAATTTATTCACTAAAAACTAAAAACTGTTAACTAAAAACTAGTTTATTATTCCTCCCCCCAAACAAACATCACCGTCATAAATAACGATTGACTGCCCGCCAGAAACAGCTTTTTGATTCTCATCAAAAACCACCATCACATTCTTAGTAGCCGAGCTACTAAGAATTTTGCAGGATTGTAATGATTGTCGATAGCGGATTCGCGCCTGATATTTTTTATTTTCATCTGGCACTTCTCCATCTATCCAATTAACACCCACAATCTCAACCTCTTTCCTGTCATTCAGAAGCAAGGCTTCTGAATTCGAAACTGTGAGAGTATTTTGAGTTATATTTTTTGATACAACGAAATATGGTTTGTCCTCTGGTGTCTTCTTTGTTACTAAAAATCCATGTCTCTGACCAACTGTATAGTAATAGGCACCATCATGCTGACCAATTATTTCTCCTTTTTCATTTAAGACATTTCCTTTTTTCTCTGGTAAAAATCTTTTCAAAAAATCTTTCATTTCAACCATTCCCACAAAACAAAGTCCTTGACTATCCTTTTTTGTAGCGGTCAGTAGGCCAATTTTTTTAGCAAGTCTCCTCACTTTTGGTTTCTTTAAATGACCAATTGGAAACAGAATATGTTTTAGTTGATCCTGTGTCAAAGTCCACAAAAAATAAGATTGATCTTTATTATTATCCTCTCCAGCCAACAATTGATATATCTCATTCTTACATTCTCGAGAATGTAAGAATGAGAAGTAATTTTTTGTGATTTGGAATTTGGAATTTGGTGCTTTTCTACAATAGTGTCCTGTTGCTACATAATCCGCCCCATTCTTCAATGCCCACTTCAAAAAACCACCAAACTTAATTGATTTATTACACATCACATCAGGATTCGGTGTTCTCCCCTCTTTATATTCAGAAATCATATAGTCAAAAACTTCTTTTTTGTATTCTTCTTCCAAATCCAAATCTTTAAAAGGAATATCAAGTTTTGCACATACTCGCATTGCATCTAATCTATCTTCTCGCCAATTACATTTTACAAATTCTGGTTGCCATACTTTTATAAAAACACCTGTTACATCATATCCCTGTTTTTTCAATAGCGCAGCAGAAACAGACGAGTCTACCCCACCCGACAATCCTACATATACTTTCTTACCCGTTCCACGCAGTGGGATTAGGGTTTTTCCTTTATTTTTCATATCTTTATAGTAAGCATTTGAAAGTAAAATGCAACAAAAAACCAACCCTTTTCACAGAGGGTTGGTGGTTGATTTTCACTACTCAAGCCAATTAAAAAACTTTTTTGGTACGCGAAACCCATTAACATAATATCGGTATTTATCACCTTTTGATTTAATCAAAAATTCTCTTCCAGTTTCTGGATTTCTAAACCACATATCAATGTGCCATTGATTATAACGGTATTTAAAAATGCTAATAATTATGTGTATAACTGTGATAGTAAAAAAAATAACCAAAAAAGATTCAAGAGAATCTTTTGTAAAAAAATACATAAAAAAATCTTTCATATCAATCTCCATTTCCATAATTTAATTTTTTAATTTTCTAAAAACAGATTAGCATTTAATTAACAAGTTGTCTATAAAACTTTGATTTTAAATCAAAAATATATTAAAATACACTGTATCAAATATATACGTTGGTACTGTGGACGAGAAACGATGGAGTTTCGAATCCGAGCGAAGCAAGGAGGACAATGGGGGCAGACCACTCTGCCCGAGTGAAGAAAAATCAAGCGCATAAATTTACAATTGAATATAAATAAACATATACGCGTCGGTACTCAAGTGGATTAAAAGCAAATTTCTCTGCTTTTAATCCAATTCCGAACGAAGTGAGGAAATTTCCGTTATCGAGCGAAGCGAGATAGGAAATAGGAGGACAATGGGGGCAGACCACTCTGCCCGAGTGAAGAAAAATCAAGCGCATAAATTTACAATTGAATATAAATAAACATATACGCGTCGGTACTCAAGTGGTCAACGAGGGCAGACTGTAAATCTGCTGGCTTAGCCTTCGCAAGTTCGAATCTTGCCCGGCGCACACAAATAAAAAATACTCTCGATTAAGGGAGTATTTTTTATTTACTGACTCAGTCGGGCAATATTCGAACCGAGTGAGTATAGAGAAGGGCTTTGCCCGACGAACACGAACGAGCGGAGCCTACGAGTTCTTAACGAAGACGAGTCCCGAAGGGCGAAGTTTGAATTTAGAACTGGGAAGCGAATCTTGCCCGGCGCACACAAATAAAAAATACTCTCGATTAAGGGAGTATTTT
>CAZSPC010000010.1:17470-27088 GCA_964608745.1 uncultured Candidatus Saccharibacteria bacterium
CCCGAAGGGCGAAGTTTGAATTTAGAACTGGGAAGCGAATCTTGCCCGGCGCACAATTTTAAATAGATTTTGAACAACTCAACCCGTTGAGTTGTTTAGTTTTATTGAGTAGTTTTTTTTGATTACCACTAAATGTCCGATAGGACATTTAGTGGTAAGGAGAAGAGGGCTTTGTTAAGCGGTTTAAAAGGCTCACCCAATGAGCCTTTTATTTTTTGTTGTTTTTTTTGCTTGCTCGCGCAAGCCGGGGCCTGGATTGCCACTCCGTCAACTAACGGATCGCAATGACGAAAGGAAAAGACGAATGGGTATTGTTTCTAAACAACAACTTTTTGTTTTCGGCTTGCCTTCGGCTCGCTTCGTCTGGATTGCTTCGGTCTTCGACCTCGCAAAGACGACTTTTTTATCACAAACTCTAATTTCTTCCCGTCATAATCTACCTTTACACTCCCCCCTTCCATCATATTGATTCCGATCATTTCATTAGCAATCGGTGTTAAAACTTTCGATTGAATCAACCTCTTCAAAGGTCTAGCTCCGTATTGTGGATCATAACCAACTTTACCGAGATAAATAAGTGCTTTTTTAGAAATCGTAAACTTAATATTTTTTTCTAACAACCTTTCCTTAACAATACCAATCTGAATATCAACAATTTTTGCAATTGTTTTTGGTGAAAGTACATCAAAAATCACAATCTCATCAAGACGGTTGATAAACTCAGGCCTAAAATGATCTTTTAGTGCCTTCATGACATTTCCTTTGGCGTCATTATAGGACTCTTGTGCATCTTTATTTTGCCCAAATCCAATCGTTTCCATTTTATCAACAAATTGAGACCCAACATTAGATGTCAAAACAATCACTGCATTTCTAAAATTAACAGTCCTCCCCTTTGCATCTGTTAAAGTTCCGTTATCGAGCACCTGCAATAAAATATTAAATACTTCCGGATGAGCCTTTTCAATCTCATCAAACAAAATCACAGAATACGGTCTGTGTCGCACAGACTCAGTTAAGTGCCCCGCATCATCGTGTCCTACATATCCCGGAGGAGAACCAATCAGCTTGGAAACAGAATGTTTTTCCATAAACTCTGACATATCTACTCGAATCAAAGCCTCCTCGTCATCAAACAAGAAACCTGCCAACTTTTTAGTTAACTCGGTTTTTCCAACACCGGTTGGCCCAAGAAACATAAATGAACCGATAGGTTTGTTAGGGTCAGCAATCCCCACCCTTGAACGCTTAACAGCATCGGAAATTTTTTGGATTGCGTCATTTTGCCCAATAACAGATTTTTTCAATGTTTCTTCCATTCGATTAAGCTTTTCTACTTCTTCTTCAAGCATCCTTGTTACAGGAACACCAGACCACCGACTAACAATTTCAGCAATTTCATTTTCAGTAATCTCTTGATTCAAAATTCTTCTAGATTTTTGTAATTTTTTAAGCTTATCATTATTTGTTTTCAATTCTTTTTCAAATTGAGGAATCTTTACATAACGAATTTCCGCCGCCTGAGATAGATCAGCCATTGCTTCTGCTTGTTCAGCATCCACTTTCAATTGATCAAGTTCCTCTTTTATCACTTTAATAGCTGAAAATGCGTCCCTTTCGTTCTTCCACTTCAATTCAAGTTCGGATGTTTGTTCTTGAAGATTACTGATTTCTTCATCAATTTCTTTTACCCTTTTTCCATTTCTTTTGCCGTTTTTACCTGTTTGCTCGTTAGTCAAAGCTTTTTTCTCAATTTCTAATCGCATAATTTTACGATGAGCGTCTTCTAATACGGGTGGTTTATTTTCCAAAGAAATTTTTAGAGAGGAGGCTGCCTCATCAATTAAATCAACAGCCTTATCTGGTAAAAATCGGTCTGTAATATACCGACTAGATAAATCAACAGCAGAAATAATCGCGTCATCGGTAATCTTCACGCCATGATATAATTCATATTTTTGTTTAATCCCCCGCAAAATTGCCCTCGCATCTTCAAGAGAAGGTTCGGCAACAACCACCGGCTGGAATCTTCGAGTAAGAGCCGGGTCTTTTTCAATATATTTTTGATATTCTTTTAGAGTTGTTGCTCCAATCGCCCGAAGCTCCCCTCTTGCAAGTGCAGGCTTAATCATATTTGATGCATCCATTTGACCCTCAGAAGCACCAGCTCCTACAATAGTATGGAGTTCGTCAATAAATAAAATAACTTTTCCTTCTGATTTTTCAACCTCTTTCATTATTGCTTTCAATCTGTCTTCAAACTCTCCCCGATATTTTGTACCTGCAACAAGCATTCCAACATCAAGCGAGAGAAGTTCTTTATCTTTCAGAGACTCGGGTGCATCCCCCTGTACCATCCTCAGAGCAAGTCCTTCAACAATTGCGGTTTTACCAACACCGGCTTCACCAATTAAAACCGGGTTATTCTTTGTTCGTCGAGAAAGAATTTGAATAATTCTGCGGATTTCATCATCACGCCCGATAACTGGATCAAGTTTATTTTCTTGGGCCATCTTGGTAAGATTTCGAGTGAATTTTGTTAATGCTCGGTATTTTTTTGGTTGCTGGACATCGGTAATTTTTCCTTCTCTTACTTCTTTGATCACATTTACTACCGCTTCTTTGTCAATTTTAAAACGATTAACTATCTGACTAGTCGTTCCAGGAGTATCCAAAAGAGCTAACAAAAAATGTTCTGTTGAAATAAATTCATCATTTAATGACGACGCGATTTGAGTTGATTTTTCGAGTGCCTGAGTTAACTCGGGCGTTAAGTAAATTTGATATGAAGGATTTAAGGTTGTGCTTCTTTCTGGTTCTTCTAGAACTTCGAAAAGTGTGTCTGTCAAAAGAATAGTATCAACCCCAATCCGATCAAGAATAGAAATAACCATACTCTCTTCTTGTAACATCAAGGCGGCAAAAAGATGTAGCGGACCGACATGGTTTTGACCGCGTTCAATTGCCAATTCATGAGATTTTTTGATCGCCTCTTTGGCTTTGGTTGTTAAATGATTTAGTGGTGGAATCATGGAAAATTTTGTAAAAATTTTAGTAATAAGTATTAAGGTATAAGTAGTAAGTAAAGAAATTTTTGCACTTCAAACTATTCCTTCTAGGAATTTAGAATAGTTTGGAGCAAAGTCACAAAAATTTCTTTAATTTACACTATAAATATATGTTTTATGACTATATTAGTCAATAGATTACTCTTCGTCAGAAGCTAAAAGATTTTCAACATCTTCTGCAACAAAATCCAAAGGAATAAATTCACTCGAAGTCGGATCGGTACTCAAGCCAATTACCCGACCGTCGAGATTTAAAATAGGTGTTCCACCAACAATTCCTGTTGGAGAAATATTTGTTTTTATACTCAGTAAAATAGTCTCTTTTTCTGTAACTTCTTCCGTAGTTGTAGCAACCTCTTCTTCACTTTCTAATGTATCTTTCACCAATCCTGAAATAATTCCTGTCATAATCTCTGTTGATTCAATACCGCCCAGTGCCACAATCGACTGACCTAGTTTTAGAGAATCAACACTAGCAATTTTAGCTTTTTTAAATACTTTTTTGAAAATTTTATCTTCTTCTTTAATTATTTTTAAATAAGTCACACCTCTATCTTCATTCACCGCCAACACTTCTAAATCAAAACTATCTTTATCAATAGAAACTGAATAGGTATTACCTGCTAAAATATTCCAACTATCTGTCACAATAATTCCACTTTTATCAACCATCACCCCTAAACCAGACGGGATCAACCCCTGTTCGGTAATTTGAGCTATTCTTATGATAACTTCTGATGTATCTTCAACAACTTCCGCAACCAGATCTTGTTCTTTTACAACTACGATCTCTTTGCTGGCATTTGCTAAGTTCGTTTCGGGCGTAACTGTTTCGATTGTTTTTTCAACTACCTTATGAATTGTATTTGTGACAGCAGGAGGAGCCTGATCCATCAAGGTAACCGTCACAATACCAGTCGCAATAGATGTGACGAAACTAGTCAAAAGAGTGAGTAAAACTATTTGAGTTTTGTTTAGTTTTTCTATATCCATAGCAGTAATAATATAACATTATTGAGAAAAATCCAAGTTTTTGGTTGTTCGAAGTGTGGAAAGAAACAAGCCAATTTTAATTTGTAAATTTTAAATTTTAATTCAAGTTTAAATGATTTAATTTTAAATTTTAAAACGAATTTTTTGCTTCGCAAAAAATTCATCAAAATTACAAAACAAAAAAGCCCACAAGAAGACAGGACTTTTTGTAGGGCTATGGGTGGGTTACGCTCATTTTATTTTTTATTTCATCAGACGGAGGATTACCAATACTAGCATTCCCTCCAACTCTACCTTCTTTTGAAGAACTAGTTAAGCTACCGAAGCAATAAAAATAAGAAGGAGACAAAACATCAACACTACAACCACAAAAAAAGTTACCACTGAGTTTCAAAAAATGGTGATAGGTTGTATAAGCGTGCCTTTGATAACTAGCATTTGAAACTTTCAAACGCCATTCAATATTACACTGTAAACAAAACATCCGCTGAATATTTAATGAATGAAAACAACGAACAGTTGAACCACAGCTTAATTTTCTTTCCTCAGATAATTTCTGACAACAAATTGGACATTTTGTTAGTGTGTATGTTTTTGCTATTTCTCTTACAATATTTTTATCCAAATGTTGAACATGAGTGGAATGATGATTCATCGTATTTCCTCCGTCTTAATATTTTGTCTCATTGTACCAAAGACATTATATATCGAACAAATGATTCCCATACCAAAAAGAAAAAAACGACAAGTGGTACTACAAAATCTGTTTTTAAAGAGTCTTTAAAATCTTTTTGGTAAGAAAAATAAAATCGCGTATACAAATCAAACAATTTATACACAAAAAAACAAAAAGATCCTATTGATCCAGCCCAAAACACTATCGTCACATCAAATTTTGAAGAGTGGTTAAAACAAAGTATCGGCAAAACAAAAATACACAAAACAATATTTAATCCCGTCATAAAACATGGGATAAATTGTTTACTTAAAACACCAAAATTTTTGTCCTGCGAATAATCACTGTCGATACACCTAATGCATCGAAAAAATTCAGGTACAGACAATTCGCGTGATGTTTTTTGAATATAGCCATTCCATTCACTTATAATATCTCCCCTAGCCATACTTTCCTCCTTTTTTGCAATTTATCCTTAAAAGTAAATTCTTTTTTATTTTCTAAAATTAAGTTATCACAAAAACACCACCAAAGCAAGAAAAAACTTAGAAGCCTTGCTTCTAAGTTTTTTGGATTATATTATTTAAGAATTCTTCTAAATTTGATCCGCTTGCCTCCAAAGACTTCACAAAAATTGATTCGGGGTGTAGTGGCGGAAATGAGTTTGTTTCTAGAAGATATAAGTTACCATTTTTTGAAAAGATAAAATCAGATGTTGAATAATCACTTAAACCAAGTACTTTATGTGCGTCAGTAGTAATTTGTTCAATTTGTTTTTTGTGAGCAGGACTCACAAAATCTGAAAACTCTAAAAGTAAATCGCCAACTCTCTTTTCTCTATAACTAGGAAAATATTTCGATTTTTCAAAATTTATTTTTGCTGGAAAAAGTATGTAGGCTTCTTTTTCTCTAAAATTATTTATCACCCCACATGTAACATGTTGACCAACAATAAACTCTTCAACAATTACAGCTTCGGAAATATCCAAAACTCTTTCGATTGCATTCAATAATTCGTCAAAAGTACTCGCAACACCCATTCCAAAAGAAAAACTACCGTCTGCTGGTTTAACAACATAAGGTGATGGAATTGAACCAAAAATTTCTCTTGCTCTTTGGTTTAAATCATCCTGTTTTCTAACAATTTCCCGATAAGGAGTTTTAATGTTTAAAGAATTGTGTAAATCGTAAGCCAAAATCTTATTGGTAGCCATTGCAGACGACAAAGCGTTTGAACCAACGCTCTTTACTCCAAAATCATCTAAAATCTTTTGAACCAACAAACCATCCTGACTATCCAGAAGGGCATTAAAAACAACATCAACTTTAATCAAAAGTCTAGCCGGCTCGATTATCCCCCCTTCTGTATACCAATCACCATTACTAGTTACAATGACATCAAAAATAATGTACTTGTCAGGAGAAAGATTGGCGATAACATTTTCACCGCTTTGAATTGAGAGTTCTTTTTCATATCCACTACCCCCACGAATTATTGCTATTTTTGTACGATTTATCATTAGTTTAATTTTACCAAATTAAATCAAATTTGAAATGTGATTTATTCGTTCAATCATTCAATTGAATGTATGAAATGAAAAAATCACCTGGAAACCCGGTTTCCAAGTGATTCTATGCCTATAAAGGTTAGTCGTTTATTTTATCAATTACGACTTCTTTGTATAAATCTTCGGTAAATTGATAAGCAAGAAGAAGTCTTACTTCACGCATTGCTCTTTCCTTGTTTACCCCAAACATGCCTGGGTCAAAGAAAGGGCCTGGAAACCAGATGGCTCTATCGCCAATTTTGTAACGCATTCGACCCCCATCAAGAGTGGTTGGGCTTTCCAATCTGGACACCTCGTACAATACTTTAACAGAAATGTTTTGATCAGATACATCTTTTTTTGGAACAATCTTTATCATTCCGATCTCAACCCATTCCGCATTTTCAATATCTGCCGGTATTCCGAGTGGTCGCATTTCTTTTCCAAGAGCAACATCTTCCTCGCGAATATTAATACACTTCTCACAAAGAAGTATGTTTTCTTCTTCCTTTTGTGCCTCAATCGGTACTAAGGATAATGGGCAACATAAAAGAGTTTTTTCTATACCATAACAATCCATGCAACGATCTTTCCAAATAAATTCAGCCATCACAATCTCCTTTTTTATTTAAGTCGGTTTATCTTTCTGCAAAAAAACTTAACATAACGAGAAAAAATTAACAAGGTTTTCAGTTTATTTTTTCTTTTTCCACTTTTCGATCTCTTTATGATGTCCCGAAAGCAAGACTTTCGGGACTTTATAATTTTTATTTTTGTATTTAAAAATTTCGGGTCGTGTGTAGACTTCAGAACTAGAAACTCTATTCTCTTCCAAAGATTCTTCTTTTCCTAAAACTCCTTTTATCTGCCTTGCAATTACATCCACCATCAACATCACTGGTAATTCTCCACCAGTTAAAACATAGGGGCCAATCGTAATTTCATCAGTTCTGAAAACTTTTTTAACACGAGCATCTATTCCCTCGTAATGCCCTGCAATTATAATGATATCCTTGTAAGATTTGGTAAGTTTTTTGGCGTATGCGTTAGTAAATTGTTTTCCGGATGGAGAGAGAAAAATAATCTTTACTTTTTTCTTTCTACCTTTTGCTTTTTGAATTGCCTTGATTACAGGCTCTGCTTTGATGACCATTCCTGGGCCTCCACCATATGGCCTGTCGTCCACTTGTCTTTTGTTTTTTGCAAAATCACGGGGGTTATAAAATTTTACTTTTATTTTTTTATCCTTAATAGCACGAGAAATAATCGACTCGTTTAAATATGAGTCAAACATTTCGGGGAATAGTGTGATGATGTGGAAATTCATGAATTTTAGTATACAGTATTCGGTATTTAGTATCCAGTATTTTTCAAAAAATTACATTAAGGGGACGATAGGACTCTTAATGTAAAAAACAAAAAAACCCTTGGAAACTTCAATAAATTGAAATTTCCAAGGGTTAAAGGTTCTAAATATTAGTTATAAGAAAATATAGGAAATCCCTCAAGCCAAAGCTCATCATCAAACGAATCAACATCGATGTCCCATTTCTTATTGGTAAAATCCCAACAAACACTTACAGCAAACACTTTGTTTTCTTCTCCTCGAACATAAAATATATTCGAATAACCACTAATATAAAGAGGGGTTTTTCGCACTTTTAAGGGAAGATCCATCATATAAGCAAGATAAAAACAAAATTCACTCGCATCTTCCCAAATATAATTTTCTGGAAGTTCTGCCACAATCTCATTAGTATAAGCTGATTTTCTGAGAGTGTAAATTGTACTTTTTCTTGCCGGAATTTTATCAATCTTTTTTGCTACCGATAAAATATTTTTAGTAAAACTGCTCCCAACACACAATAAATCGTCACTATTTTGATAATACTTGTGTGGATCAAATGTACTGAGATGCCCTGGCAACTGAATTTCTTTGTAAATCTTCAAACAGCTTTCGTATCTTCTTTTATAAATTTTAAGAAATTCACGAAGTAATCCAAGATCTCTTTTGGCCGTATCCATTTGTTGTGGAGTCCAACCGGCTTTTTCAAAAGCTTTCATAAATTCAGCTGCTAAAACAACAGGTGAAAAATATGACTTCTTTTTACCACTTGCGGATGTTGTACTCATCGTACTATCCTCCTTGTGTTTGTGTGACTATTCGCCTATTCGAATATCGTCACTTCTATAATGTACTGCTACACAATTTAGTATACAAATCAGTCAATTTTTGTCAACAAATCATCATTTATACTTTTTAATTTAGAATTTATAATTTGGCTTAATTTAAATAAAAATAAACGGCTCATATAATGAGCCGTTTATTTTCTTAAATCCTAAATCTTAAATCTTAAATCCAGCTTAATTAACAAAAATAAAAATACCCGTCAGCTGACGGGTATTTTTATTTTTGTTAATTAAGCTTTTAGGTCTTCGATTGCTGAGTCTACATCCGCTGAATCAGCTGCCTCAACTGGTGCTGTATTTTCTGCACCTCCGTTATATCGCATTCCACCTTCTGGCTCGTTAATTTTCAAGTTTACCCGTGCATTGTTTTTCATTCCAACAACTCTAAGTAGTGTTCGAATAGCTTTAGCAGTGTTCCCACTTCGTCCAATAATCTTTCCCATATCTGCTGGGGCTACATCGAGAGTAAGAAGTACTCCCATTTCGTCAACTTTTCTGTCAACTTTTACTGCTGAAGGATCATCAACTAATGATTCCACAACATATTTCAAAAAATCTTGATCTAGTTCTGACATAATCTATTAGCGTTTAGGGTTTAGCGTTTAGGGTTGTAGGTTTTAAAATTTTTGCCAAAGGCAAAAATTTTACCTATACGCTATACGCTGAACGCTATACGCTCTATTTAATATTAACTTTCAAATAATCGTGCAGTTATTCGACATCTGCATTGACAAGTATTGTAGCAGGTGTTGGGGATTTGAGCAAGTATGAATAATTTGAAACAGAAAATGGTTGTAATATTATAAAAATCATTTATAATGATTGTCAGTTCAAAATTGAAATATTTAAAGTCACCTTAGCTCAGTTGGCTGAAAACCGTTTAAGGTTTTCAGGTGGTTCCGAGCAAAGCGAGGAAATCGTCCAAGTCGAACGAAGTGAGATAGGACGATAAAAGGAAGAGCTTCCGCCTTAGGCGGTTGCTTACGGAAATTTTTGACAATAAAATATAATAACCAAACAAAACAAACAAGCCACCTTAGCTCAGTTGGTAGAGCAACCGCCTTGTAAGCGGTAGGTCGCCAGTTCGACAAGGAAGAGCTTCCGCCTTAGGCGGTTGCTTACGGAAATTTTTGACAATAAAATA
>CAZSPC010000010.1:27188-35077 GCA_964608745.1 uncultured Candidatus Saccharibacteria bacterium
CCTTAGCTCAGTTGGTAGAGCAACCGCCTTGTAAGCGGTAGGTCGCCAGTTCGACTCTGGCAGGTGGCTCATCATACAAAAAACCAGAAGTAAAACTTCTGGTTTTTTGTATGATGAGCCACCTAAGAAAATAAATTATTGATTATTTTTATCTCCATTTAACGCATCTTTTTCTTCTGCAATACTTTTGAGAAAATTTGATGAGGTTTTGTCATTTCCATTTATTTCTTGAACATTATGTACTTTCAATATTTTAACAATTTTTGAAATGGTAAAAACTCTTAGTTTGTTTAATTCTTTCAGAAGCCAACCTAAAATAGTTAGGGTATGCTCAGGGACATTCTTCCTTTTTTCAAACAGATGTTTACAACCATCTTGGCACTGAACAAAACAGTCTTCTAATTTTCCATCACATTTGCAAACAAAATCTTCCGACAAAACCCTTTTGTTTTTTTTATCTTCCCATAACTTTAAAGCCAGAAATAATAAGATGAGTATTAGTATTGTAAAAAAGAAGTAGAAATACATAAAAAATAAGCTTATAGCTTATAGCATACAGCTTATAGCCTTGTTAATATTTTGGCTTTAGCCAAAATTTTCCTATCAGCTATAAGCTATTAGCCATCAGCTCTTTTAGAGTCAAAAATATCTTATTCGAGACAAAGATAAAATTAATTATATCTCAAATCTTACGAATTGTCCCAATTCAGTTCTTTCCCCAAATTTTTGAACTGCACCCTCAATCAATCCATTGATAGTAGTTTCTGGATCTTTAATGAATGACTGTTCTAATAGAATTTTTTCTTTAAAGTATGATGTTAGTTTTCCTTCAAGAATTTGTTCTCGCATCTCTTCTGGTTTATCTTTTACTTCTTCTTCGAATACTTCCATTGCTTTTTTCTTGTCTTCTTCAGCAACATCTTCTTTTGCTTTGAAAGTTGGACTAGTTGCTGCAATTTGCATTGCAATATCATAAGCTATTTTTTGAAAGTCTTCATTTTTAGCAACGAAATCGGTTTCGCAAAGCAATTCAACCATAGCCCCAACTTTTCCACCGTTGTGAATATAAGTTGCAACAATTCCAGATTTCAATTCTCTTTCTGATTTTTTAGCAGCAATATCACCTCCTTTTTTACTTAAAATTACAATCGCTTTTTCCATATCTCCCCCAGCCTCTTCTAAAGCATTTTTACATTGTCCGATTGAGATACCAGTTTTATTTCTTAATTCTTTGATTTGTTCAGTAGTGATTTGTGTCATAGTAATTTTAATTTAAAAAATAATTTTTTATAAAACCATTCTTAAATTTTAAATTTTAATTTGTAAATTTTAATTCAATAACAAATGTATAAATTTTAAATATTTAAAACATTAAATTATTTAAAATTGAATTAAAATTTAAAATTTATAATTTAAAATTAGTCCGTTTTTTCTTATTTATCTTTTTTCTTTTCGCTCTTTCCACCTTCTTGTTTCTTCGGCGCCATACTCCTACCCTCTTCATACGCATTCACAATTTTTTCTACAAAAAATTGGATACTTAATTTTGAAGAATCATTCGCTGGAATTGGATATTTGATATCAGCAATATTACAATCTGAGTTTGCCAAAGCAATTACAGGAATACCTTTTTGTACGGCTTCTGATACTGCAATTTCTTCGTGCTTTGGGTCAATAACAAATATCGCTCCTGGCATACCTTTCAATGCAGTCAAACCTGAAAACTTTGTATCTAATTTTTCAATTTCTCTATCAATCAAAAGTCTCTCTTTCTTGGTATATTTTCCCAGTAACCCTTTTTCTTTGTCATCACTTAATTTTTGAAATCGTGCTACTCTCTTGTTAATTTCTGTTGAATTGGTAATAGTTCCGCCAATCCACCGTCCTGCAACATATGGCATTCCAATAGCTTGCGCTCCTTTTTTAACCGCTTCTTTTGCTTCACCTTTTCCAGACACAAGCAAAATTTGTTTACCGTTTGAAGCTAAATCTTTTACAAAATCTTTTGCTTCTTCTAACGCTTCGGCTGTTTTTTCTAAATCAAAAATTTCAACTCTATTTTTAGAGCCGAAAATATATTTTTTAACAGATGGATGTCTCTTTGTTTTTGAGTATCCAAAATGAGCTCCTGCCTCAAACATTTGCTCAATAGTCTTGTTATCTTTTTTTGTCATACCTTAAAATCAATCCTGTAACAGAGAATAATTATATTTATTCCCTTGGACTGTATAAATTATTAATTAGCAAAACACCATTTATAAGACATTTATACCGAAGAATAGTAACAAACTTTTCAAATAAACGCAATTAAAAAAAATTAATTTTTGGCCATTGGTTTATAAAAAAGCTTTACAAAAATACTATTTTTAGACTATACTATTCATTAGAAAAAGTTAATTATACTAAAAACGAGTTCACTTTACAAAAACAAGGAGTTTTCAATGGTTTCTACACAACAACTTTTCGATTTATTGCTTGAAAAAAGTATACACACAGACGGATACTTTTTTGAATTAAATACCTTTTTGAAACGAAAAAACCTAACAAAACAACAAGTGTTAGTTTTACTTATTCATTCTATGAAAACTGATAACTACAATGATAAAAACCTAGCAAAGAAAAATCGTGTTTTCGCTATTCAAAACCAAGAAAGAAATATGCGGATGTTAACACAGATAATAGAAAATGAATTTGGAAATTTTACAGACGAAGAAGCTTATGATGTATACACAGCCACCAAAGATAAAACTAGCGGGGGTGGTGTAGCTATGACAGTTTATCACGAACATTTATTTTATCTTATCAGCATATCTCCCAATCTTAAAGTATTGAATAAACTATTGAGATTCTTAAAAGAAAAACGAAAAAAATACAATTATTATGATAGGAGACGAAGCAATGGCCCCTGCAACGGAGCATATCTATATTACAACTGGGCGATAGATGAAATAAAAAGAAGAATAACAGTCTTAAACAAAAAGCTAAACTCATAGGAGTTTAGCTTTTTATTATTCCTTAAATTCATCAACAACAACCGAAAGATCCCCACCCAAAATCTTATCTATATTAGACCAATTTTTTTTGATTCTATGATCAGTAATTCTATCTTGTGGGAAATTGTAAGTTCTAATTTTTTCTGACCTATCTCCTGTTCCGATAAGCTGACTTCTTTGCTCTGAATCTTTTGCCCTATCTTCCTCCTCCTTTTTTTGTTCCAGCTTTGCAACTAAAATACTCATTGCTTTCTCCCTATTTTTTTGTTGACTTCTTTCAGAGGTACACCGCACATCAATTCCGGTTGGTCGGTGAATAAGTCTTACAGCTGTTTCCACCTTGTTTACATTTTGACCTCCTGCTCCACCAGATCGAGAAGTTTCCATATCAATATCCGACTCTTCTACAACTAATTTTGATTTTTTTCTAACCGGCAAAATAACCACAGAAACAGTTGATGTATGAACCCTGCCCATTTTTTCAGTAACCGGAACACGCTGAACTCTGTGTACTCCATTTTCTTGCCTCATATCTTTATAAACATCCAGTCCTTTAATTTCAAAGATTACTTCTTTATACCCACCAACAGTTCCGGCCGATTCACTTATTTTCCTAACAATCCACCCTCTTTTTTCAGCATATCTTTCGTACATCAAAACTAACTGCTCTGCAAAAAGAGATGCCTCGTCCCCACCAGCACCAGCTCTTATTTCTAAAATAATTTCGTTAGGAAATTTTTCTTCTAAGTCCTCTGCTTTTACAATATCTTCCATTTGAGTCATTATTGCTTCCTTTTGAATTTGTAAATTTTTTAGTTCCTCCTCCACTAATTCTTTCATCGAAGCATCAGAATTAAGCATCTCTTCGATACTTTTTTCTTCTTTTTCTAACTTTTCATATTCACTCGCTAGAAATTGAGTTTTTTGGTTTTCCTTGAATTTTGTTAAATCCATAAAGACAAGTATACTGTATTTGGTATTCAGTATCCAGTATATTTAAAAAAACAAATGGCTATAATGCGTAGCCATTTGTTTTCTATTAGTTTTCACTTAATACTTGTACCTTACTACTTATCACTAGCCAAAAAATCGAAATAAACAAAAAAATCAAACGCCCCACATAGTGGGGCGTTTGATTTTTTTGTTTATTTCGATTTTTTGGCTGCTGCCATTCGTTTTTTAAACTTATCTACTCGTCCAGCAGTATCTAGAACCTTTTCATTTCCAGTATAAAAAGGATGGCAAGCAGAACAAATTTCTACCTCAACTTCTTTTTGGGTAGTTCCTAGTTTAAATTTATTTCCACAAGCACATTTTACTTCCGCTTGGTTATATTCTGGGTGTATATCTTTTTTCATATTGTGCAATACTCTATCACAAAGATATTGGTTAGGCAATAAAAATAAAATTTACATCTGAAACACATACCTAAAACATTATTATTTATGCACATTTACCCTTGGTCGTATTAAGAGGTAGTTTATAATATTTACTAACAACAGCCCTTTGCTCTTTATTAGCAGATCTAACTGCTTCTTTTACAATTTTTTTCTTTTCGCGAGAAGAAGAATCTTTTATGATTTTGTAAAAACCTTTCTCTTTTGGTTTTTTTTGGAATAATTTAAACATAATTTTTTAAGTTATCACTTTTATTTTATTATAACCTCCAACTCTTTTCTTGTATAGTTTTTTTCTAGATAAGATGTTACATTATTAACATTCAACTCTAATTTGTCAAGCTTATGATTAAAATCTTTTGTAATTAAATTTAGAATGACAGAGCTACCAAATTCTTGTTTGATTTTTTCAACATTCTCTTGAGCTAATAAAAAAGAATCTATGAAAAAATCTCTTGGTATAAATCTTTTCTCCACAACTCCTCTTTTTTTAGTAAAATCCCACGATGTCACCGGATCTTGAAATAAATAATATATTTCAACAAACCTATTCTTCTTTAAAGATCTTTTTATATTTTCTTTCGATTTTTCCAAATTAGAAAATGTTCCATCTAATATTAAGTTTTGTTGTTTAGTTAAACAATAATCATATAATTTTTCAACTCCTATATAACTAGCAACACTAACCTCATCTGAATTTGCTCCTGTATATTGAGGTAACCACCTCTTGATTTCATCTGCATCTATTCTAACTATTTTTTTATTATACTTTTTATCAAAAATCTTAATCAAAGCCCTTGACATTTCTGTCTTTCCTGCACCTGCAGATCCTGCCATAAAAATAGAAATAGGAAAAGAATCCTTAGGAAAACTATCAATAGAAGCAAAATCTTTTATCAGTTTTTTCTTATTACTTTTTACATAATTGATTGCTTGTATTTCTATCATAATTATTACGAAAAATTAAAATAATTCTATATTCCAACAAGCTAAAACTTTCAAAATTGAGTGCAGTTCGAGGAAGTTTGGCGAAAATTGTTTGAGCCGTATAAACATACGGTGAAAATAATTTTTGCCAAACTGACGAAGAAATGTGCCAATTTGGGAAGTTTAAAGATCTAGGGTATTTATGTCTTTCTGGAATTGCACAGCCCGTTGTGCCACCTTATATCCATAACTCCATTTTGAATTCATATGTTTTGCTAACCGGGAACCACTCGATCCAAGTCCTGAATAGTATTTAGCAGCCGAACAAGACCAGATCTCAAATTGATTATCAAAACCATTTGGTCCTGCACAACGATACCGAGCATCACTCAAATACAAAGCTGTTCCAACGAAAGCATCAAGATTAGTAAATGGTGACGGCACACTAACACCTAATACTTTTGATACTCTTTTTTTATAACCCAACTGATTTTCAACATCCCACCAAGTTCTCGGCATAAACTGTGACGGCCCCATCGCTCCACCATAAGCCCCGTCAGCATAGATAGGACAAGAAACAGGTGTGGTATTAGGATTCATTCCCAACTCCTCCATAATCGCTAAAAATGATGGTTTTTGCGAATTAGACATAACTGTACCAGCAGAATTTCTCGCTGATTGATTATAAGTACAGCGACCTAAATTGGAACCAATTACACCATCAATAGCTGATTCTTGAGTCAGCACCGCCAAAACTAAAGCTGCTTCAACTCCAATCTGATCTTCATAAGGCTGGACTAATTGTAAAGCTTCATAAAAAGTCAATTCTGTTCCACCAACAGTCCTAAAAATTCTATTGCGAATTTCATTTTTTATTCTTTCTTTTTCAGCAATTGTTTTTTTGTATTCAGCCTCTTGTTCCCTATTTAAACTCAACAATTGTTGACTTTGTTGTTTATACCCTTCTGTTTGTTTTTTTTCTTTTTCTTTGGTGAGTTTTAATGCTCTTTCTTTTTGCTCTTGTTCTTCCAGCAACTCTTGAGCAGTTTGGGTTTCAGCTTTTACCTGCCGAATTGCTACCAAATTGTTTTGTAATTCACTTTCCAGGGTTCCAAAATCATCAAAGTCAATAAAAAATTCAGAAAGGCTATCTTGAGACAATACGGCTTCTAAAACAGAAAAAGAGTCAAGTTCGTTCGTTCTTTTCACCAAACCGATGAGTGATTTATTTATTCTTTCTGTTTTGGCATTTAACTCACTGACAGTCTCTTTTTTGTCAAAAATATCGTCTTTTAATTTGTATATCTTGATTTCTTTAGCCCTAATATCTGCTTGAGTTTTTGATATTTTTGAATCCAAGATTTGAATATCCCTTTCAATAGTAACTGATTCTTTTTGTTTTGCATTCAACAAAGCTTCTTGTTCAGCAATTTCTGCCTCACATTTTTTTAGAGCAAGTTCTAATTCCGCATCAGATTTACCCTCCAAATCAATAGAACAATCAACTTCCGAGTACACAGAAAAAGGCACAACAAGTAATAATGTTACCGTCGTTAGAAACAGAAAATTTTGAAGTTTATTTAACATATATACATTATATATCAAAAATCAAAATGCAAAAATCAAAATGACAGAGAAAAACTCAAAAAGAAAAAGAATTTTGCCTTTGGCAAAATTCTTTTTCTTGTAACTCATTTTTCTATTTTATTCTTCTTTCTGCGTCTGTTCTGCATCGTTCGGTGTTTGTTCTGCATCAGCATCTTCTTTCTTACCTTTTTGTTCAATTTCAATATCTTCAATACTTGCTGGCTCTACTTCTTCTTCTGGTTCTTCCTTAGCTTCGGTTACAGATATGATCATTTCGTTTTCATCATCAAGAACAGTAACTCCTTCTGGAAGTTTCAGGTCTTTTGTAGCAATTTGACTATTTAATTCTTCAAGAGATGAGATATCAACTTCAATTTGTGAGGGCAGATTTCTTGGCAAAACCTCAATTTTTAATTCATGCATAACTTTGGTCAACACACCCCCAAGGTTTTTGACAGCGGGTGATTCCCCAACGAATTCCAAAGCAACTGTTGCTTCCATAAGCTTTCCTCTTTCGATTACATAAAAATCAATATGACGAACCTGACTAGTAACAGGATGAATGTCGATATCTTTGATAATAGCCTCTTTCATTTCACCAACCCCTTCCAATTCAATTAGGGCTGATGTTCCAGCTTCTTTCCAAACTTTTTTAAATTCACTATATGAAAGAGTTATTGGAGTAGATTCAACACCCTTACCATAAAAAACAGCAGGAATCATGTCCTCCCCTCTTATTTTATCCAGATCAACTTTTTCATCTCTTTTTTGTATATTTAGTTTAAACATATGATGAGTATTATATATATTTGTTATTAAAATGCAAACAAAAAACACAAAAACGGTGTTTTTAATATCTTTTATTAAATTTTTAATTTATAAATGAATTAATCATTTTTTAAAAATTCATAAATTATAAATTAAAAATTCTGACTTAATAGACAATTCTGGCTCCTGAAAACTCGCTTTCATATTCTTGTTAAGC
>CAZSPC010000011.1:0-27473 GCA_964608745.1 uncultured Candidatus Saccharibacteria bacterium
ATATATTGCAACAAAAAACTGGGGTTTCAAACCCCAGTTTTTGATATTAAGTCGATATTTTTAAACCCAAAGGGTTTAAAAATATTTAGTAACTTGTGACCACACAAATTCAGTATACGGAGTATTCGTATTAATGTTACAATTATTTTTATAAGCTAATTTATTTTTTATTATGGACTACAAAAAACACACTACTCCTGACAGTTTGGAAAAATATTCTTTTCTTTGGTCAGAGGCACGATTAATCTTAGCAGCTATTGCATTATTTCTTGGAGGTTTCCCTCTTGTATTTAAAATAGTTCCTTACGGTTTATCCAGTACAACTAGTTCCCTACTTACAATTTGTTGGATTATATCAGGAATAGCATCTGCTTATCTAGGTTGGAAATGGTACACAGGAGGACAAACTATTTTTGGAAAGAAAGAGATGAAAGATAAAATTGCTTTTCTTATCTCCGTCGTATCAGGAATCAATTTAGGACTTGCTGGTATTCTTGGATCAAATATTGGAATGAATATTTCATCAAGCAAAACTGTTTTTATTGTTGTAGGAATTATCTACTTAATTTCAGCTGGATATCTATACAAAAGATGGAACGAATCAAACAAAAAATTATTTGATGCACCTACTATTGTAGTGCAAAACGAATCAGCAGAATCAGATCAAGAAAGTTAAAGTAGCATAGTAAATAAGTAGTAGAAAATCAAAAACGGCAGAAACCGGGTTTCTGCCGTTTTCTACTATTCCAAATAGTATTCTTGTCTTTTTTCTTGTTTCAATTTTTTCGATTCTTTTGCAACTTTTTTCGCATATTTTTTATAATCCTCAATACTTTGAAATTGTCCTAATACCTTGTCCTTCCCCTCACATATATTCACTATTTTATTCTCACCACAATATTCACTCCAACTAGAAAAAACCAATTCTTTACCCCTACCATTTATTCCATGAATTTTATCATTTTTGTTTATATAAGCACTAACATAAGTTAAGGCATCATCGTGTTCAATATATTTTGCCTTAAATCTACCCTGAAATAAGGAGCCTGTTCTTTCATTTTTTATATTAAAATATTTAGTATATCCAAGCCCTAATTTATGCATAAACTTACTTATACCGTTATCTGAAATTTGTTTTACTAGTAAATGAAAATGATTGGGGTTTAAACAAACCGCAATTATTTCTATCAATTCCCCACCCTCTTTTACTAACCTAGAAAAATCTACATTATCAAAACCGGCAGAAACCGGGTTTCTGCCGGTTTTCTTTTCATGGCTTTCATTTAATTCGTCGCGAATACTTCCGACTACTTCTGGTCGGTTAAATATTAGGATTCCTTTTACAAATCTCCAAAGATCATTTTTATCTTCAAAAATATTTCTTTTATCAACACCGCGATTATAAATATGATAATATTCTCCATTTTGAAATTTTAAATCTCTCATATATTTATTCTACCACAAAAAATAAAAACGGCAGAAACCGGGTTTCTGCCGTTTGCCTGCCCACCTACCTTACGAGAAGCTTATCAGCCAATTCCGGCCTAGCCATAATCTCCTCAACTGTTCTTTCCATCCTAGTTGCCCAGCGTGATCCTTTTACTAAAATCACATCCCCTTCTTGAATTTGATTTTGTAAAAAACTTCCAGCTTTTTGTGAATCTTCAAATTGGAAAATTTTACTCTCATGCATTCCTGCATTCAGCGCCCCATCCGCAATATCTTTTGATCGCATACCAACAGTTAGCAACATATCACAAACCCCTGCTACATTCTCCCCCGCTTTTTTGTGTGCACTGACTGTATATCTTCCCAATTCCATCATATCTCCTAGGACAGCAATTTTTCTACCGGAATTCTCAATTTCATTTAGTGTTTTCAGAGCCCACTGAACAGCTAGTGGAGACGAGTTATAAGAATCATCAATAATTGTACTTCCTTTTAACCCCCTAATGACTCGCATTCTTCCTGGTTGAGACTTATGATTATCCATAATTGATTGTGACATTTCAACCAAGTTTAAATCCTGAGAAGCTCCAACAGCAATCGCTGCTAACGCCGGATAAATATGTTGAACACCCAGCACACCACCTATCCCGACCGGCAAAACGGTACCACCATACTCAACCTTAAAAGAAATTCCTTTTACTTTTTTCTGTTCGTTATATGCAATATTCACATTTGAACCAATAATATTAGCTTCTTCATTAAATCCGTAAGTCAAAGTTTTTTTGTTATATTCGTTTTTGGTTTCTAATACAGACTCATCGTCATGATTTAAAATAAGCACTCCATCTTTTTTCAGATATTTAGCTAAGTTTTTCTTTTCTTTAATAACTTCTGCGGGAGAATTAAAATATTCAACATGAGCAGGAATTTCAGCAAAACGAGTAATCACAGCAATATCGGGTTTCAGCCATTTAGCGATACTAGAAATATCCCCCGGATGATCTGCCCCAACTTCTAAAATCAACCATTTTGGATAATGGTTTTTAAAAAGAATTAAAGCAAACCCCTCTAATAAAGTTTTAATCCAAATAAAAGGATTAAGACCTCCGTTATCACATCCTAAAATACTCAACGGTACACCTATTTCACTATTAAAAGATTTTTCACTTTTTCGTACAAAAAAAGCAGAACTTAAAACCGTATGGATAGTATCCTTGGTTGTTGTCTTTCCAACACTACCAGTAATAGCTACAATTTTTGGTTTGTATTTGAAAAGAACCAACCGAGCTTCAAGCTGGAGGATTGTAACTATTATTTTTTTGAATAGAGATTTAAACATATAATTAGGGTTTAGGATTTAGCGTTTAGGGTTGTAGGGGGAATTTTTGGCTTTGCTAAAAATTCATTTACGACCCACTGGTTCGTCTTTGCGAGTGAAGCGAAACAATCCACTTCAAATTTTTCCTTAAAAAATACTGGGAGAAACCTTTTTAAGATTTCGACTCAACCGACAAAAACAAAAAATCGTTTTTTTCTGAAGGAGGTAAAATATGATCATTCAGAAAAATTACCTGAATCGGCTTGGCGCCAAAACCTCAGACCTAATTTTGGGGTAAATAATAAGACCAGCCGTGCTGGGCTACACCAAGGGTCACCGCATTTTTTAGCCGGTGGCCCTTTTTCATTTTCAAAAAACTTCTTCTTTCAATAATTTATCCTACCTATCGGGTGGAACTTCGTAATAATTTATAAGAAACTTCACCACATTCATAAACGGCTCAGTCAATGTTGCCGAAGCATACCTCACCTCTTTTGGATTAATTATATAAAAGAACGCTAGGAACTGCGGGTTATAAGCAGGAAAATATCCAAAAAATGAGTGTAGGTATTTATCTTCGTAATATCCTCCACCCTCTTCTTTTGCCATTTGGGCAGTACCGGTTTTAGCGGCAATACTATAATTATCCATTTTTACAGTACCGTCGAGCAAGGCGTCATCAACTACTTCCACTAACATCCGAGTAATCTCTTCGGATGTTCTTTCTTTAAAAATTTGCTCCCCCTCCGGATACAATATCTCCTTAGCTAAACCAACAGTACGCTTAATTCCAACGGAGAAATGTGGTGTTATTAGCTTACCACCGTTCGCCAAGGCAGACAATGCGCGTACGGTCTCAACCGGTGTCAAAGCAATACCCTGACCAAAAGAAGCTGTTGCATATTCAATATCTCGTGGACTTTCGAGATTAGTCACCAATCCATATGTCTCGCCCGGCAAATCTATCCCCGTCTCTTCTCCCAACCCCAATTTCAACATATACTCAGCAAAAGTTTCTTTTCCCGTTTCTTCAACAACAAAAGCTACACCGGTATTTAAAGACTGGTTTAAAACTTCCTGCATACTAACCACCCCCCTGCCCCTACCATCATAATTAGAAATCTTGGCCTCGTCATAAACAAAGTAGCCTTTATCATTATAAGTTGTTTTTGCTGTTACGGCCCTTGTATCCAAACCAATTGCCATTGTTATTGGTTTTATAATCGAGCCCATTTCAAAAACATTTTCAACAAAAGGGTGGGAGAAATCAGAATTTTTACTTTTTTGGAAATTGTTTAAATCAAAAGAAGGACTAACACCTAGGGCATAGATTTTCCCATCTCGAGGATCAATAATTACCCCCAAAGCCTGTTCTGTACTCCACTTTTCTTGTAGTTTAATTAATTCACTTTCTAGAAAAGATTGCACAGTTGGTTCAATACTCAAAATTACATCTCCTTCCCTTTTCTTGCCCCCCAAACCACTTTTAATGTTAGAAAAAACCTCTGCAAAAAAGTTTACATAAAGATCACTATTTTCTCTTTGTAAAATATCATTGTAGTACCGCTCAATTCCATAACGACCAGCTAAAGTATTGTCTTCATAACCAAGAAATCCGAGGGTATGACAAGCTAAACCTTCACCCGGATAAAAACGCCACCTCTGTTTATATAGTTTTATTCCAGGAATTTCTAAAGCTTCAATTTTTTCTGCCGTTTCAGAATTTAACTTATCAGCCAACTCTTCATAAGGATCATCTTTTTTATTAGCTTTGTTAAAAAAACTCTCACGACTAATCTCAATAACTGTTGATAATTTTTTGTATGCATCAGTTGGATTCTCTAAATTTTTTGGAACCATCGCTAAAACAAATCCACTTTTTAATGTTGCAGCCGAGATAAGTTTTTCGTCTTTGTCTTTGAAATAAATAGAACCTCGACTAAAAATACTATGTCCGGGAGCAGTATATTGCCTATCAGCTTGATCACTAAAAGATTGCCCATGAATTACTTGGAGAAAATAAAGTCGACCAACGAGAAGTAGGGCAACTAAAACAAAGATGCTGTATAGGATTGTGATTCGAGAGATTTTTAATTTCATTTTTGAAAATAAGGAATGAGGAATAAGGGTTTAGGGTTTACCCGCACACCTTTCATATCATCGTCTTTCAGACAACGCATAATTAAACAATTTTAATATTTTTTAATAATGATATGAAAGGTGTGCGGGTTTAGGATTTAAGAATGAATTTTTGCCGAAGGCAAAAATTCATTGACGACCCGCAGGGTCGTCTTTGCGAGCGAAGCGAAGCAATCCACTTCAAATTTCTCTTTTGTTTTTAAGGAAAAATTTGAAGTGCTCGCAAAGACGAATTATTCTTTTTAACTAATTTAAGCTTGACAAATATTTTCAGTATGCTATACTTTATGTATCCTTAAGTTGACCTTTCGGCATAGGAGAACTTAGGGGGACTGATCTTAATCGGAGACGGCACGGATCGGGCCTTCGCAAACTCAATGCGAAGGTTTTTTTATTTTCAAAAAACTATTCAAGTATTCAATTGAATATATGAGAATACTTAATTTTCTTGTTCCTTATTACTCAAACCTTTCTACTCGCTATCTCGTAGAGATAGCCCTTGTCCTGCAAGTTTTCTTGAAGCGAACTTTACATTATCAGCGTCTTCATATCCTAACGAATAAGCATAATTTAGTGTGATTTTATTTTTCTGAGCAATATATTCAAATTCTAATTCACTGATTTCAGAATTCATAACAACAATATCAGCTTCTAAGTTTTCCCGCGCAACAATATTTAAAATAGTTTGATTTACAAAATAAACATAGGAGATTGCGGAAAAAACCAACAAACCAAAAACACCCCAGACAAGTTTCTGTTCTATATTTTTTGTATTTATTTTTAGTGTTTTTGTTTTCATATATCTAGGGTTATAGGGCTTAGCGTTTAGGGTTGTAGGGATGAATTTTGGTTTTGCCAAAATTCATCAACGAAAAAACTCTGTTTTTTCGTCATTGCGAGCGCTTGCACGTGGCAATCCAGGCGTTGGTTCGCTTTAGCGAACCCTTAACTTCGGTCAGCTCGCCTCTAAGCACCTGGATTGCCACACCCTTCGGGTTCGCAATGACGAATCCTTTAAATTCTCTCAATCACTCTCAATTTCGCGCTTCTCGCTCTCGGATTATTCTTTACCTCTTCGTCACTAGATATAATTGGTTTTTTTGTTATTAAAATTCCCTCCCCACTATCTTTTTTATCTCTCATAAACCTTTTAACGATTCGGTCTTCGAGTGAATGAAACGAAACAATCACCATCCTCCCAGTAGTATCCAAAGCATCAAATCCTTTTTGCAACCCCTCTCTCAATGCGCCCAATTCATCATTTACTGTTATTCTTAAAGCCTGAAATGTCTTGGTGGCAAAGTGAGTTTTTTTCTTTGTGTAAATAAACGGCACTGCCTCTCGGATAATTTCAACTAAATCAAAAGTTGTTTGAATTGGCTTTTCTCTTCGGGCTTCAATAATCTGTTTAGCAATTCTGCGGGCATATCTTTCTTCTCCATAACCAAATATAATGTCAGCAATATTTTCTTCATCCCAATTATTCACTATTTCCTTTGCGGTTAACTCGGTGTTTCCCATATTCATCAAAAGGGGTTCGTCCTTTTGAAAAGAAAATCCTCTACCCGATTCTTCCAACTGATCAGAACTCAAACCAATATCCAAAGTCAGTGCGTTTATTTTTTTGATATCCAAACCATCCAACACCTTATCCAGATTTCGAAAATTTTCAGAAACTAAATAGGTATGTGGGTACTCAGTATCCATTATCGTGTTTCCTAAAACACCAGATACCTTATCAATTGCTTTTTGATCTTGATCGATTCCAATCACAACACCCCCTTTACCAACCCCCTTACAAATTTCTCGAAAATATCCGCCCCCACCAAGTGTTCCGTCAACAACAATATCTCCTTGATTGAGATTTAGATTTTCTATTACTTCTTTTAAAAGAACGGGAGTATGTATTGTTTCCTCAACTTTCTTGTTTTTCATGTCTTTTTGTATATTTTTATTTTCTGATGAACCAAAGTTTAAATTTTTAATTTTTAATTTATAAACAATTTTTAATGAATTAATTTTTAATGTTTAAAACGTTTAAATATTTCTGAATTTATTCATTGTTTAAAAATTATAAATTCATAAATTAAAAATTCTTATATAACCCCAATTTCCCCCAATTTCTCTGCTAAACTATCAGCCTGGCCCTGAATTCTTTCTTTGTAAGCCTTCCAAGCTTTTTCATCCCAAATTTCAATATGTGAGTGGACTCCAGTTAATACAACTTTCGTTTTTAGCTTTGCAAAAGACTTTAAGAAATCCGGTACAAGCATTCTTCCAATTGAATCAATATTTACTTCGACTGCTCCCGCTAACATAAATCGATTAAAACCTCTCTGGTCTGATTGCCCCATCGACAGTTGGCTTAATTTTTCTGAAACTTTTTTCCATTCAGCTAATGTATACACAAACAAACAATTATCTAACCCGTGGGTCATAATTACCTTTTTTCCCATTTCCTTACGAAATTTCGCAGGTAATGAAACCCTCTTTTTCGTATCTATTGTGTGTGTATATTCTCCTATGAGCATAAAAATCTGTCTTATTGATTAATCAAATGTTATATATTATTGGAAAATAATTTTATATCTGCTAGTCAAATTTTTAATTTATAATTTAAAATTTTTAAACAATTTTTAATAAACAAATTTCCAATGTTTTAAACATTTTTTTCATTTTGTCATTGTTTATAAATTCATAAATTATAAATTAAAAATTCTTATATTTTCCCACAACTTCCCACTTGCATACCATTATATACCACCATTTGCCACAAAACTAATAAAGTTATCCACATCGTAAAAAACCACGATTTTACCGTGGTTTTTCAATTTTCATTTAACAATTTTCAATTTCCATTTTTCAACGGCTCAGTGGATTGAGCCGTTCGGCTATCCTACGACTCAACAAAGACCCAAAATAGCTAATTAACTCAACAGGTTGAGTTATTTAAAAGGCTTTGCTGAGCCATAATTTAAATACCACTAAAATTGCTATATCAATTTTAGTGGTAAGGGATACCAAACAAAAAAGCCACAAGCTGTATGAAACAACTGTGGCTATATGAAAAAACTTATTACTCTTTCATCTTCTCAAGAAACTTAGCAGTACCACAACCCGCAAGTCGTGTAGACACCAAGATCACACTTAGTCCTATAATTGCAGTACCGATTATGCCCATATGTGGACTAACAACATCTATGAGAAGGTCCAAAAAACACAGAAATAACAGGAATGAACAAACCCACAAAAATGGGATAAATAACCACAGATTCGAGTAAAAAAGATTTTTTATTGATAGATTACAACACATCCGCCTTCCTCCTTTTTTAGTTTTTTGATTTTGCCTGCTTACCTGGTTATTAGGATATACAAAAATCTTATATTTGTCAACCCCACTTACTATTTTTTATTTGCCCCTACTAAAATTTTCTGTTATTATTTAAGCATGAAAAATTCTAAAAAAATTTTTGAATATCCTGTAATTTTTGAACCCGCTATCGAAGGTGGGTATAATGTCTCGTTCCCAAACTTCCCTGGCTGTGTTACATTTGGAAATACTTTTGAAGAAGCCCAACAAATGGCAAAAGAGGCTCTTTCGCTTTGGATTGAAACATTGAAAGGAGAAAACAAATACCAGGAACCCCTATCTCCTATTATTAGCCAAGTAGCAGTAGAAGCTTAGAAATAACGAGCTAACAAATTAATGAAACCACTAAACGCCAAGAAAACCATAAAAATTCTTTTGGAAAATGGTTTCATATTAGTGAGACAAAAAGGAAGTCACCAAATCTTCAAACACAGCATTAATGGAAATATGGTAATAGTTGCTTCCCACAACAAAAACAAGCCTATTAAAATAGGTACTTTTTTAACAATTATCAAACAATCAAAATTACCGCCAGAAAAATTTGAATAATTTTTTTTCCAAACAAAAAAGCCACAAGCTGTACAAAACAGTTGTGGTTTTTAAAGGCCAAAAGAACATCAACAATTTCTGTTGCCAGGCTTGTCAGACCCCGAATCTTATTCACTTTTTCCGAAAAATTCGGAAAATTCTCCTGAGAATTTTCCAAACAGCTTTCTCCAGTTGTTTGTTGTATTTCTCAAGAGAAATATGAAAATGATCAATGGTTCTCATCTTTTTTGTCCTCCGTTTTTTCTTAAAAAAGATCTCCACATACATTGAATAAGATCAGAAAACTAACCAAATAAAGCTTCAATTCTTCCTTTTCCACATTCAATGCAATGATTATCTTCTGGAAACAATTCTACACCACAAAAATTACATTGTGGTAATAGAGACATGTAATGTGCACACACATATGGCACTTTTTGATAGATTATTAACTAATGTCTATTAAAATGTCACAAACAATACAAGAAGAGAGGTTTAGAACAATTAAACCAATATTAGATAAAGAAATATCTATTAAAAAGTTATCAAGTATATCTCCGTATGGAGAAAGAACAATTAAACGATGGTTAAGTAATTATCGTAAATATGGAATGAATGGTTTAATTCCCAAAAACACAGAACCTAAAACACAACCAAACGAAACACCAATTTGGATAAAAGAAAGGATTATTAAAATACGAAAACAAACAAAAAAATGTGCTTTAAAGATTCATTGGCAATTAGAAAAAGAAGGTATCTTTATTCATGAAAGAACAATAGGTAAAATATTGAAAAAAGAAGGTTTAGTAAGAAAATACAGAACAAAGAAAATTAAATACAAATATATTAAGGCAGAAAGACTTCCGGGTGAATTAGTTGAAGTAGATGTTAAATATGTACCAGGAAGGCTTAAAAACAGAAGATATTACCAATATACAGCTATTGATACAGCCTCAAGATGGAGATGTTTAAAAATATATGATGAACAAAGTAGTTTTAATTCAATTAGATTTTTAGAATATGTGATAAGTAAGTTTGATTACAAAATTCAAGCAATTAAAACAGATAATCATGTCACTTTCACTAATTACTATGCTGGTGGATACAAAAGAAGTGATTTAACTGTTAAAACAATTCATTCTTTGGATCTGTTTTGTAATCAACATAATATTATTCATTATTTAATTGATAAAGGTAAACCAACTCAAAACGGAACGGTTGAAAGAAGCCATAGAGAAGACCAAGAAAAGTTTTATGAACAAAATAGATTTAAAAATATTAAAGATTTACAAGATAAACTTAAAATTTGGAATGATTATTACAATAACCTAGAACACTGTGGATTAAATGGAAAAACACCAAATGAAATGCTAGAATTGTATCAACAAAAAGTGCCAAAAGAGTGTACTTAAAACAGACATTTCCTGTCTACAAACTTTACAATAATGTCCCGATTCTTCTGACTGCCAATATTTGTACTCATTGCATTTTATACAATACAGAGTAACTATTTCTGACATAATACTACCTCCTTCTTTTAAATTAAATACTCAACATACCCCCATTACTCTAGCAGCTAGTTTATATCAAAAAAAATTATTTGTCAACCCCACCTGCTATTTTTTTACTTATCATATATACTTAGGTAAACATACAAATCAACAAATGATACTAATAATACGAATGGCAACAAATTTTAGAAAAACAAAAAAATATTTTTTAAGAAAACTTTGTTAAACAAATTTATTTCGTTACTTATAAAGTTTTAATAAATAATATTTGTATACATTCGTAGTATTGGTATCATTTGTATATTGGTATATTCATTCGTATATGAAAAACAAACATAAAAAAAAGAAAAAAAGAAAATTTCAACATTCTAAATCTAGCAAAACAATCGAGGGAAATATTATTTTAACCGCACGAGGTATTGGTTTTTTAAAAGATCCTTCCCTGTCCGAAGATATCAAAATTGATCAGGAACACCTTAATACTGCCCTGCATAATGATTTGGTTAAAGTAGCAACTCACAAAAGTAAGAGATCAAATCGAACGAAAGGACAAGTTACCGAGATTCTAGAAAGAGCTCAAACAGAATTTGTCGGTACAGTTAATCAATTTGAAGGTGCTTTTTTCTTTACTCCAGACAACAAAAAAATATATCTAGATATCTCCCTTATCCAAAATAGAAAATTAGAGCGGGCAAAACCAAATGATAAAGTAATCGTAAAGATCGAAGAGTGGACAAACCCCAATAAAAACCCCAAAGGGGAAATTGTGAAAATACTTGGCCAAAAGGGAGTACACAATGTTGAGATGGAATCTATCGTATATGAAAAAGGTTTCCCCCCCACCTTCCCAAAAAATATCGAGAAAGAAGCTGAAAAAATAAAAGCACGGGCTCCACAAGATTTAGAAACAGAAATTCAACGCAGAAAATCACAACCCAATCCCCCACCATCTGGATGGGATTTTCGTAATACAACCACCTTTACAATTGATCCTTTTGATGCAAAAGACTTTGATGATGCACTTTCGTTTAAGGACTTGGGTAATAACACTTATGAAATTGGAATTCATATTGCCGATGTTACCCACTATGTAAAAGAGGATTCTGAGATTGAAAAAGAAGCTCAAAAAAGAGCAACTTCTGTTTATCTTGTAGATAGAACGATTCCTATGCTTCCTGAAGTTCTTTCGAACGACTTATGTTCTCTCAATCCAAATGAAGACAAATTGGCCTTTTCTGCTATTTTTATTGTTAATGATAAATGTGAAGTTCAAGAAAGATGGTTTGGAGAAACAATTATAAATTCAGATAAACGATTTACTTATAAAGAAGCTCAAAGAAATATCAATAGGCACGAAGGAGATTTTTGGAAAGAATTAGTTTTATTAAATGAGATGGCTTTATTAAAAAGAAATCGTCGAACAAAAAATGGAGCGATTACTTTTGGCGGATTAGAAGTTCAATTTGAATTAGATAAAGAAGGTTTCCCTATCGCAGTCCATGAAAAAGAAATGTTTGAAACCAATGAATTGATTGAAGATTATATGCTCCTCGCCAATCGAGAGGTTTCGGAATATATTGATCGACTAAACAAAAAAACAGGTGCAACCAATCCATTTGTTTATCGGGTTCATGACACACCCAAAAATGATGCAATCATAGAATTAAAAGCTTTTCTCCAAACTATTGGTTTTGATTTAAAAGCAGATGAGTTTGGAAATATTGAGGCTAAAGACCTAAATCACTTACTTGATTTTATTCAAGGATTGGATGAAGAAGATTTAATCGAAAAAGCAATTTTGAAATCAATGTCCAAAGCAGTTTACTCAACTAATAATATTGGGCATTTTGGTCTGGCATTTAAACACTATACGCACTTTACCTCACCTATTAGACGCTACCCCGATATGATGGTTCATAGATTGATGAAAAGATATTTACAAGGAGAGGAAATATCAAATGAAGAAATTGGAAAATATAATCGACTTTCTACTATTTCTACCGACCAAGAAATCGCCGCTGTTGACGCTGAGAGAAATTCTGAAAAATACAAATATGTTCAATATATGTCAGAAAGAATCGGAAAAGAATTTGATGGAGTCATTAGTGGAATCGTTGATTGGGGTGTTTATGTTCAAGAAATAGAAACAAAGGCAGAGGGGTTGGTACGCGTCTCAACTCTCAAAGGAGATTTTTTCAACGTGGATACAAAAAATTATCGTTTAGTTGGAGAAAAAACCGGACAAAAATACACTCTGGGTGATAGGGTGAAAATAAAAGTCACAGCAACAGATTTAGATAAACGAACTATTGATTTTGAAATTGTAACATAAACAAAAATGGTAGGGGTCGGACCCCTACCTTTATTTTTTATTAAAAATGCTTGGGACACTAATCCCAAGCATTGACTTTTACATTATTCCAGATTTCCCAACCATCCACACCTTTTTTGCCACCAGCTTTCTTACCGTATACAACAAAGCCATATTTTCTTTCTACTACCACAATAGGGCAACCATTTTTTAAAAAACAATAAACATCAATTACCTCTTTTAAAACCTTAATCAAGGATTCTATTTCTTCCTCAACTGATTTATCAAAATAGGAAGCCGGAACAGTATAGACTCGTGTTTTTGTATTACCTTCAATAAGTAAAAATTCTTTTTCACTCATTATCATCACCTCCTCCACAGCCTAACTAACTAATGTTGGTTTTTGTTTATTTAAAAACATCTCACCGGTGAAAGAAAGTGTATAAACAATTCCTCCATTACCATCGACATCACAACAAACAAAACTCTTTTGTAACAAAATAGAAAACGAATCAATAAAACTATCTCTTGTTTCTTCTAACTCCTTCTTAGAAGAAAATTCGTAACCAAAAAATATTTTGCCCAACTCCTCAACAGATATTCCACTTGGACTATCTCTTAAAACTTTTAATATATCAATCGTCTGAATTAACTTCTTGCTCATAATGAACCTCCTCTACAAAAACAGTGTTATCTAATTTCCAATTCATATATTCCAATGGATTTTCTTTTACCTGTACATATAAGTTAAATTTTTGGGTTCTATCGTTTTTTACAACAACGATGTGGCACTTTCTTTTCGGACATTCTCCTATATAAAAATATCCAGCAGTAGATAAAGCAGAAAATACACAAATAACATTCTCCCCCTTTTCGTCCAAATATCTGGGGTGTATCATCTCTATTTCTCTTTTCGTTTCATATTTTCTTTTTATCAAAAAAGTCTTCGTTTCTTGTTCACCCATAAGTAAACCTCCAAATTTTGATGGTACAAAGATCTATTAAAAAGTAAACACTAAAATATACCTCTTTGCAAGAGGAACCTAAAACTGAACGCCTCAACCCGTTGGGGCGTTTAAGCTTTTTATGGCTTTGTTGAGCCACCTAAAAGGCTCAATCGATTGAGCCGTTTAGTTTGTATGTAAAATTGAAAAACTGTGTATATAAATTTTCTCAAAATTGAATGAGATTCGATTTTAAATTAGTAAGAATGGAAGAAGGCGTATTTGAAAGTACGACGACTGACATTCTTGCTAATTTAAAATCGAAGATTACCAATTTTGAGGAAATTTGATTATTTAGCTACTTTGACAGCTTCTTCCAGTTTAACTGACAATAATCTAGAAACCCCATCCATCGCCATAGTAATCCCGTACAGTACTCCTGCTCTCGACATTGTCTCTCTGTTGTGGGTAATCAAAATTAATTGAGAATATTTAGAAAGATTTTCAATCATATCACCATAGCGTTTTGAGTTAGCTTCATCAAGTGCGGCATCGGTTTCATCTAAGATGATAAACGGAGGTGGTTTAATTTGAGACATTGCAAAAAGCAAAGCAATTGAAGTTAAAGACCTCTCCCCACCCGAAAGCATTTGCAAACCTTTTGTTCTTTTATTTGGCAAAGAAACATCAACTTCAATTCCCACATTGTCTGGATTGTCATCGTCTTCGTCCTCATCTAAATCAGTTGGAATCTCCATACTTAAATCGAGATCTGATTTTTTCTTTCTTTTTTTAATTTTTACCGTTTTTAATTGTGCCTTTCCTCCACCAAACATCAAAACAAAAAATTCATTAAATTGATTGTTGATTTTTTCTACACCCTCCCTAAATTCTACATCCAATTTTTCCTTTAATTCTTTTATAAGGTCAACCAAGGAAGTAGCTGATTTTTCCAAATCGTGAATCTCTCTTTTCAGGAATTCATTTCTTTCTTCTGTTTCTTTGTACTCCTTCATTATCTCCTCATCTGACCCACCACCCATATCTTCTAATTTAATTTTTATTTTTTCAATTTCTCTTCTTCTGTTTTCTTGAATATTTCTTTCCTCTTCAATATCAGAAACCTCAAAATTCTGAAACTGAATAGCATCTCGTCCAGCTAAAACGAAAGCCTCCTTTAATTCCATTTTATAATTCTCATCTTCTATGCCAATTTTTTTAGCGAGTTCGTTTAAAGTATTTAATTCGGATCGAATTTCTGATTGCTTTGCACTAATTTCAAAAACTTTCACCTCAGCTTTCCTGCTCGAATCTTTTTCTTTTTCTATTCTTTCTTTCAGCTCATTATATTCAACCAAAATTTCTTTTTCTTTTTCAGAAACGGCAACAATCTCCTTTTCTAATTTTTTCTGCTCTTTACTTAGCTTGTTTAACTCACTCTGATCTATTTCAGCAACCCCAACATTTCGAGAATTTCGAGTAATAAAATCATCAATTAATTCTTTTATTTTTTCTAAACCAGATTCACTTAAACTTGCTCTCAAATCATTCAAAAAAGATCTAACATCCCCAAACTTAATTACCCTGTCATCTTCTTGTTTTTGTTTATCCTCCTCCGTCTTTATTCGTCTCTCTTCAAAAGAAATCATTCCTTCGACCTGCCCTATCTTTCGGCTTAATTCATCTTTTTCTTTTCGAACTTCTTGTAATTTATTTTCTGTTTCTAAAACCTGTCCACTATATTGGTTTTCATTCTTTTCTTCAGCCAAAACTTTTTTGGCTTTTTCTAAATCACTATTAAGGTTACTCATTTCTTTTTCTAATGGTGATTTATTTTTTTCAATATACTTTTTTTGTTCCTTTAAATATTTATCTTCACGAGCAAAATATTCTTTGTATAGTTCTTTTAGCTTGTCTTTCAACTCAACCGATTGCTCTATTTTTTTTACCTGTCTTTTTAAAAATCTTAGGTGGGGAGTAATTTCCCTCTTCAAGGATTCAACTTCTTTTATATTATTTTCTACTTTTTCAAGCTTTCTTTCACTTTCTGTTATTTTGTATTGATAAACTCGAAGTCCTAGCGCCTCCTCAATCATCTGCTTTC
The DNA here is from genome assembly GCA_964608745.1 of uncultured Candidatus Saccharibacteria bacterium. GTDB lineage: Bacteria > Patescibacteriota > Minisyncoccia > Phycocordibacterales > UBA12079 > UBA12079. The sequence goes on from CAZSPC010000011.1 coordinate 15,675, forward strand.
TCTCTTTTGGATTAACCGACAAAATCCTATCAGACTCTCCTTGGGAAATGATATGGTGACCAGACGACCCAATATTAGCCCCCGCCAATAATTCTGTGATATCTTTTAGTCGCACCTGAGATTTGTTTATAAGATATTGGTTTCCCCCATCTCTATGAACAATTCTCTCAATAATTACTTCATCATAATCAATATCTAAAAATCTTTTTGAATTATCAAAGACAACTTTTACACTTGCTCGATTTAAAGCTCTTTCAGTTTTGGTTCCTGAAAAAATCATATCTTCTCCCCTTTTTCCCCTCAAAGATTTCAATGATTGCTCACCCAAAACAAACCGAAAAGCTTCGGCCACATTTGATTTTCCTGATCCATTCGGACCGACAATAGCAGAAATAGGCGAGGTAAATTCCAACCCGCCCTTTTTCGCAAAAGATTTAAAACCTGATATTTCTAAATTTTTTAGCATCCTTAGGCATTAATAATAACATAAAATCATATGTATTTTTGTGTGGATTTTGGACTTAAAAAAGGCAAAATGAATAAAACATTTTGCCCCCTAAATACAAAGAACTTTTTTACTTTCGATAAGCAATTTTGACAACAACGCTACCAAAATCTACTTCACTCCTTCCGGAAGAAAGGTTTCGCCTCCAATTTATGGAAACAATTTTTTCATCAGAAACACCTGATTCACTCTACCACTCATCAAAAATTGATTTGACCTTCTCCACAGTTGCGGAGTCATCCTTTCCTATCCACGAACCACGTAATTCTTTAAATTCCATAAACAATACCCTCCTCTTTTTTATCAAAAACTCGTACTATATTTTTATTGTACGCTTACAATACTATAACTGTAGTATTTTATCAACACTTATGCACCAATAAAAGACAGGTAAATCAAATATGTCAAAAACAAAACATAAAAGAATAGCAAGGTAATCGCATTACCCTTTGTTACGATATAATCATCAATCATTATATAGATCACCAAAATAGTCGCGCCCAATAGGCCAATAACCACTTCTACTTGCTCAAAAGAAATATCAATCGACTGACCCATAATAAAGTAGGCCAAAATAATCGGCACCCCCAATCCAATCAAAATGTCAAAAATATTTGATCCAAAAACATTTGAGGTGGCGTCATCAATATTTCCCTTTTTTGCATTTCCAATCGAAATAACTGCATCTGGTACAGAAGTTGCCGCTGCAATCACAGTGAAGGCAATAATCACCGCTGGAATTCCAAGAAGATGAGCAAGCTCAATCGCCGCTTCTGTAAGTAAATAGGCTGAAACACCCATCACTAACATATTCCCCAAGGCAACACTTATTTCTCTCCAAATTGAAATATTTCTAACTGATTTTGTACCATTCTCTTTTCTATATTTTTTAGTATGCTTTACAACAACTTTTATGTACCAAAGATAAACAAAAATCAAAATAAACGGAATAATCAACCCCCAAACCTGTGAGTGCAACACCGCCGCCATCAAGACAAAAACTGACATACTATAAAACATCGCATCTCGAGCAATCACTTCTTTACTTATCCTAAAAGCAACCGGTGCAACCAAAGCGGCAATTCCTGGAATAATAAGGAGATTAAAAAAAGCAGAACCTGCAATTGTACCCACACCAACATCAAACTGTTTAAAAGCCACTACCGAAAAAATAGCAATCATTAATTCCGGGAAAGAACTAGCCACCGCATCAAGTGTCGCTCCCTTCACCGATTTTGATAAACGAAAATAATCTCCAATCTTCGAAGAAGCACCAGCAAAAGAATTACCAGAGAAATATATAACAACACTGGCGGTAATAATTGTTAAAATGGGTAACAACATTAAGCTTTATTTTAGCAATATTAAAAAATAAAGCAAAACGTGGGGTGCCGGGAACCCCATGTTTAATTTAATCAGCATACCTCATTTCTTTTATCGCACTTAATGTTTCTAGTGCTGATTTTTTATAATCTTGTTTGTTTTTATACTGATCCAAGATAATATCTTTTTTGCAAAAATTTAAATTTGTATTTTCATTTGTATATTCATCCCAACTTGATCTAGCTAAAATACTATCCATGAAATGTTTTTTGGTTCTGTTAAATTTTTTATGAACCTTATTATTTAGATTAACATAATCCGCAACATATAATAATTGTTCGTTGGATTCTATGTGAACCGACTTAAACTTCCCCTGAAACAAAGCTCCACTTCTTTCATACTTTTCATTAAAATATTTTGTATATCCCCCTCCAAGTCTTTTCATAAATTCACTAATTCCACCTTCAATTAATTCTATAACAACAAAATGATAGTGATTTGAATTTAAACAATAAGTAGTAACACTAACTAACCTATTTGTAGACGTCCGACGTCTACTTTTTTCACTACCCCTCTTCTCTATTTGGATACTGCCTATTGGATCAACACGATTAAATAACTCCATGCTTTCTAAAAACCTAAAAACATCGTATTTATCCATAAATACATCTCTTTTATCAGTACCTCGATTAAATATATGATAATATTCTCCTGGTGAGAATTTTGGATTACTCATAACTTTTGTATTATAACATTTTTGTAGACGTCGGACGTCTACACTATACACAGTTGCAAAAAATTTTGATTTGTTATACTGTGAAAAACTCATATGAAATTACTTATCATCGAGTCACCCGGGAAGGTGAAGACAATAAATAAATATCTCGGTAAAGATTATACCGTCACATCATCTGTGGGGCATATTCGTGATTTGCCTAAAAGTAGTAAAAATGCTATTGATATGGAAACATTTGTTCCAAATTACGAAACTATTCCCGGAAAAGAAAAAGTTATTTCTGATTTAAAAGCTTTTGCAAAAAAAGCTGATGAAATCATTCTCTCCCCCGACCCCGATCGTGAAGGAGAAGCAATTGCTTGGCATTTATCAGAAATTCTAAAAACTTCAAAAAAACCAATCACAAGAGTTGCTTTTAATGAAATTACCAAAGACGCTATTATCGAGGCTTTAAAAACCCCAAGAGAAATTGATAACAACCTAAAAACAGCCCAAGAAGCTCGTCGAGTATTAGATCGGCTTTTTGGTTATGACCTTAGTGGTTTGATTTGGAAAAAAGTACGCTACGGACTTTCTGCGGGACGAGTTCAGTCCCCTGCTCTACGAATTTTAGTCGAAAGAGAAAGAGAGATAAATGCCTTCACCCCAGAAGATTATTGGGTAATTACCGCCCAAGTAAAAAACAAAATCGGAAACACTTTTACCCTCAACTGCTCAGAAGAACCGCGAGACAAAAAACAAGTCGCTAAAATTTTAAAAGCTGGAAATAATGAGAAATGGGTAATCACTGATATTAAGGAACGCGAAGTCAAAAGGTCTCCCCGAGCACCTTTTACAACTTCTACTATGCAACAGACTGCTAGCTCTAGATTAGGATACGCACCCAGTAAAACAATGGCTCTTGCTCAAAAACTTTACGAAGCAGGACATATTACCTATATGAGAACCGACAGCACAACTTTGAGCAAAACTGCCCAAGCTCAAATCCTAGCGGTAGCCAACAAAAGATACGGCAAAGAATATGTTCAGGCAAGAGTTTATAAAACAAAGTCAAAAAATGCCCAAGAAGCTCACGAAGCTGTTCGACCAACTGATATGAATATAGAAAAAGCTGGTATGACAGAAGAGCAAAAAAAAATGTATCGACTTATTTGGCAAAGAACAATGTCTTCCCAAATGGCTGATGCAAAAATATTAAGATCAAAAGTTGTTACTAAAATTGGCTCAAACGAAAATATTCCAGAATTTAATATCAACGGCTCACGCCTCTTATTTGAAGGTTGGCTCAAAGCCGATCCTCTTGCTCGCGGAGATGATGTTGATTTACCGAAAGTAAAAGAAAGTGAAGAATTAGATCTACTTGAAATGAATGTGGAAGATAAACAGACTCAACCTCCACAGAGATATTCTGAAGCAGGTTTGATTAAAGAATTAGAAAAAAGAGGGATTGGTCGCCCCAGCACCTATGCCACAATTATCAAAACACTGAAAGACCGTGGTTATGTTGAAAAAGTTAACACTTCCCTACACCCGACCGACACAGGCGAAGTTGTCAGTACATTTTTAGAAAATCATTTTGCAAAATATATAAGCGACTCTTTCACAGCTGAAATGGAAAACGAACTAGACGAAATTGCAGAAGGAAAAAGGGAATATGTGAAAACTTTGAAAGACTTTTATGATCCATTTACAGCAGATGTTAAATCAAAAGAATCAATTGAAAAATTGACTAATCTGGGTGACGCACCAGCTGAATTTAAATGTCCAGAATGTAATTCATCAATGGTAATCAAATTAGCCAGAAATGGTAAATTTATGTCTTGTTCAAAATTCCCTGATTGCCAAGGAGCAAGAACAATCGATGGTGAAGAATTGGAAGGACCAAAAGAAACCGGCGAACCTTGCCCCGAATGTGATAATCCGTTAGTTGAGAGAGATGGAAAATTTGGCCGATTTATTTCTTGCTCAAATTATCCAAAATGTAAATTTGTTAAGAAAGATGAAGAATTGGAAAAACAAAATTCAACTGGCGTGAAATGTACTGAATGTAAAGATGGTTTAATGATGAAAAGAATGGGACGATTCGGAGAATTTTATTCTTGTTCAAATTATCCTGATTGTAAATTAGCTATCAAAGCTAAGCCAACAGGAGAAAATTGTCATATGTGCGAGAAATTGATGATGCAAGGCACTAAGACGATACCAGAAAGGTGTAGTGATAAGACTTGTTTGAATCACAGACCGGATAGATTAGAGAAAAAAGCTGATAGCAAATAGCTTAAAGCTTATAGCTTTTAGCTTTTGTTTAAAAAAACACCCCAACATTCCTAGGAATGTTGGAGTGTTTTTGTTCCACTATAAAATTTTAATCTTTAATTAGACATCGGATGTCTAGGTAATTAAAATCTTAATAATGGGCAGAACCGAACGAACTAATGTTCGGTTCTGCGAAAGAAGATTACTTTGTAGAAAAAGGTACTGCTATCCAAGCATCATGATATATATCAATTTCATTATATTGATATGTCATAATTTTTATTGTTACCTTATCGCCCTTTGAAAAGGATGAAAAAACTAACGGGGTAAACATCTCGCCATCCCGCATCCTCATTACCAAAACACGCGAGACCGCCGAGTCGTCTATTTTTTTCAAAACAACATATTCAACACTCCCAATAGTGTCCCTATGCCGAGATTGTTTGTCAAGAATTTCCATTCTTTCTTCTACCGTTTTTGACTCTGACTGGGAACAGCCAGCCAAAGCAAAGATCAACGAAAAAATAATAACCAACATATACGAAACATTCTTCATTTTTTCCTCCTTTTCGTCGTTTTTTATTTTTTACTTAAACTTAAATCTAACCTCGATTGTATCATTATTATTATTTGTCAATATCATGTATATGCATTTTAGAAACGGCAGAAACCCGGTTTCTGCCGTTTTTGTTTTTCTGCTTGCTCACGCAAGCCAAGACTGGATTGCCGCGCCTAACAGCTCGTAAAGACGAAAAAGTGCGGAGTACTTTTTCGTCAACGAATTTTTGCCACTTCAAATTTTCATATTAAAACAAAAGAAAGTTTGGAGCAGTACGAGCAAAAATTCACTTCTAGTCCCTTAACCCTCATTCCTTATTCCTTATTCCTCATTCCTCCCCCACCCATTGCATTTCAAAAATTTTCTGTTATGATACTAACCAATGGAATTTCTCCCATATATTCAAATGGCGCTAGCGGTTCTTCTAATCGCTTCAATATTGATTCAGCAAACTGGAAATAGTCTAGGTGGTGCTTTTGGTGGAGGAGATGATTTTTCCGCAGGACACACTCGAAGAGGAATTGAAAAACACTTATTTAACATCACAATTATTTTAGCTATTCTTTTTGTAATTTCAGCTTTTGTGGCTTTGGTTGTTTAAACCTGTATCTATTTTAATTTATTAATATTCTATTTTTTATTTAGGTTCGCTAAAGCGAACCAACTCCTGGATTGCCACTCCGTCAACTGACGGATCGCAATGGCAGACTACTTTATGAACAATCCTTTTACTCGTCGTTTTTCAATTCGACAACTTCAAAAACTAGACAAAATCGTTAAAAAACAAAGTTTAACCGAAAAAAGTCTTTTGGTTGTTTTGCTGATCATACTTACTACTAGCACAATTTGGATGCTTCAAAAAATCAACGAAAACTTCTTGATTGAAATCCCTACTCATGGTGGACACCTAACAGAAGGTATTGTGGGAACCCCCCGCTTTATCAACCCCCTACTTGCTATTTCAAACGCTGATCGAGATCTTACCACCCTTGTTTATTCAGGTTTGATGAAAGCAACCCCGGGCGGAAATCTTATTCCAGATTTAGCAGAAAAATATGAGGTGTCAGAAAGCGGACTGTCTTATACCTTCACATTAAAAGATAATTTAGTTTTCCACGACAACACACCAATAACCACAGCCGACATTGAATATACAATTAGCCTATCTCAAAATTCTGTAATAAAAAGCTCCAAAAGAGCTAACTGGGATGGTGTCGGAATAGAAATAATAAATGAAAAAGAAATTAAGTTCATTCTCCAAACCCCCTACTCTCCTTTTCTGGAAAACACAACAATTGGAATTCTTCCCAAACATATTTGGGAAAATATAGAGCCAGAACAATTTGCTTTTTCTAATTTTAATATTGAACCTATTGGGTCAGGACCATATAAGATTACTCAAATAGACAGAAATTCAGATGGTATTTTAGAGCAGTACACACTAAAAGCTTTCAAAAAGTATGCTTTAAACGAACCCTATATAACTGATTTAACGATTAAGCTTTTTCCCAACGAAGAGAGATTGGTAGCCGCTTTCAAAAAAGAAAGTATCGAGAGTATCAATACTTTACCGGCCGAAACAATTAAGAATTTAAAAGAAGAAAAAGAAGTCCGAACAGAAAATGTTTCATTACCAAGAATTTTTGGAGTCTTCTTTAATCAAAATCAAAATGAAATCTTTACAAATATAGAAGTCAGAAAAGCGCTAAACCACGCTATTAACAAAGAAAGAATTATCGAAAATGTTCTAGGTGGATACGGTGAATCTATTTTTGGACCAATTCCAAAAAACTCAAAATATTTTGATCGAGATAGTGAGGAAATTGTATTTAACCTAGAAGAAGCAAAGAATATTATGGATCGAAATGGTTGGAATCTAAATAAAGAAGGTGTTTGGGAAAATAAAAAAGGCGTACCACTGATTTTCACAATCACTACATCTGATGCTGATGATCTAAAAATCACAGCTGAACTAATAAAAGAAGATTGGGAAAGATTAGGTGCAAAGGTTAATATAAATATTTTCGAAATCGGAGATTTAAACCAAAATGTAATTAGACCAAGGGAATATGAGGCTTTGTTGTTTGGCGAAATTATTGGCCGAGACATGGATTTGTTTGCTTTTTGGCATTCATCACAAAGAAATGATCCTGGATTAAATATTGCGCTTTACACGAATATAACAACAGACAAGCTTCTAGAAGATGTTAGAACAACCAATAACGAAGAAGAAAGGGTCGAGAGTTTTAAAGAATTCCAAAGAGAGATTGCAAAAGACATTCCAGCAATATTTATTTATTCACCAAACTTTACTTATATCATCCCAGAAAAAATCAGAAATTTTTCTTTGGGACAAATAACATTGCCGTCGGAAAGATTTTTAGGAATTCATAGGTGGAATATTGAAACAGAGAAGGTATGGGGTTTGTTTACTAATTAAACTAACTACTCTACCTTAATTTATAAATACAAATTAAAACTTAACAAATCAATTTTTAATTTAAAAATTATAAATTATAAATTAAAAATTCTACTCAATTATTAAATAAAAAGTTATCTTACTTTAAAAAAAGAAATAATATAATGATAAAAAGAAATATAAATTCTCCTTCAAAGCGTTCTTACGCTTCTAAAAAACCGGTTAAAAAAACTACCGGGGGTGCTAGAAGAAAACCACAAACAAGAACAAAACAAGGAACAAATACTAAAAGTAGGGTGGGTCAAAAACCACCAAGAAAAAGAGCGCACAACGGCAGAAAGAAAACATTCGGCAACAGGGGGCCTGTTCGCAAAAACACAACACAAAGAAAAACAAAAGAAATAAAAGTACCTGAAATTGAAAAAGGTGTAATTAGAATTATTCCTATCGGAGGTGCAGAAGAGGTTGGTCAAAATATGACAATCGTAGAATACGAAGGTGATATTCTAGTTTTTGATTGTGGTTTTCAATTTACCTCAGAAGAAAATCCAGGGATCGATTATATTATTCCAAACACAAAATACTTGGAAGAAAACAAACATAAGATTAGAGCAATGATCATCACCCACGGACACCTTGATCACATCGCTGCTATTCCTTATGTAATCGATCAAATTGGTAATCCACCAATTTACGGAAGAAATCTCTCAAACATAATGATCCAAAAAAGAATGGAGGAATTTCCCCACGCACCTAAACTAGACTTAAAAACAGTAAATCCGGGAGAAAAACTGAGAATTGGGAATCTTGGGGTTAAATTTATTAATGTAACTCATTCTATTCCTGATGCCATGGCTGTATCTATCGAAACTCCTCACGGAAATGTAGTTATTACAGGTGATTTAAAATTAGATCATATGGATGGCAAGCCTTCACAAAAAGAATTAGATAATTGGGGCGAGGTAGCTAAAGATAAAAACTTGATGCTTATTGCTGACTCAACTAATGTAGAAAAACCCGGCTTCTCTATTCCCGAAAAACAAATAATGGATAACCTTGAAAACTTAATTAGAAATGTAGAAGGAAGGATGATAATCGGAACATTTGCATCACAATTCGACAGAATGATTAAATTAATAAGTATTGCTGAAAAATATAACAAAAAAGTAGTCACAGAAGGAAGAAGTATTAAAACTAATATAGAAATCGCACAACTGGCCGGACTCCTAAAACCCAAGAAAGGTACCATTATCAAACCCATGGATATGAAAAATTACCCACCAGATAAGATTATGGTTTTGGCAACAGGGGCTCAGGGTGAGGAATTTGCAGCCTTGATGCGAATTGCTCTAAAAAAACACAAAACGATTCAACTGAACAAAAGAGATACGATTATTTTGTCTTCTTCAATTGTTCCAGGAAATGAAATAAGTGTTAGAAAATTGAAAGATAATCTATATCGACACGATGTAAAAGTAATCACTTATCAAGTATCAGATGTTCACTCAACGGGTCACGGGAATGCCGGTGAACTAGCTTGGATTAATAAAATGGTTAACCCGCGATTCTTTATGCCAGGATACGGAAACCACTCAATGCTAAAAGTCCATGCAGAAGTTGCTCGTTCTGTTGGAATGAAAGATGAAAATATTATTGTTCCTGATAATGGATTTGTGATTGAAATTTACGACAAAGGACAGAAAATCAGAGTAAGAAAAGAAAAAGCACCATCAAATGTTGTGATGGTGGACGGCTTTTCGGTTGGAGATATGCAACAGGTTGTTATTCGTGACAGACAAACACTTGCCCAGGATGGAATCTTTGTTGCTATTGCTACCCTTGATATTAAAACAGGCAAGCTTCGAAAATCACCAGACATTATTTCCCGCGGATTTGTTTATCTTAGAGAATCACAAGATATGCTTCAACAAGCTAGAAGGATTGTAAAGAAAACAGTCGAGGATGACGCCAAAGGAATGAAGCCGATTGATTTTGATATTATCAAAAAAGATATTGTTGATAATGTTGGACGATTCTTGTTAAAGAAGACAGACAAAAGACCTATTGTTATTCCGGTTGTGTTGGGAGTGTAAACTAGGGATAAGGCATAAGTAGTAAGTGACGAAAAATCACGACTTTTATCCTTTGCTTCGCAAAGGATAAAAGTCGTGATTTTTCGTCACTTATACCTTACCACTTATACCTACCTTGTGTTACAATTTTAACAATGCAAGAACAAAACAATATTCAGCCGGCGACAAAGAGTAAAAAAGAAAAGAATTTAGCTTCAATTTATTTGCTAGGTTTCTTTTTTGCTTTTTCTGTTGCTATTCCAAATTATATTAACTCAGCTTTTATAACCAATTTTATATCAAGTGATAATGTTGGTTTTCTTTTCTCATTAGCTGCTCTTTTGACAATACCAGCGGTTATTTATTTACCCCATTTTCTGAAAAGAATTGGTAATTATGGCACCACATCACTTCTTTTGGCAATAAATATTTTTTGTTTAATCTTCTTGGCATCGTCAAACTCTTGGGCAACTGTTGCAATTTTTATATTTTATTTGGCTTTAATTCCCGTAATCACAATGAACCTAGATGTTTTCTTGGAAAATCACTCAAATGATAGTGAAACAGGAGAAATAAGAGGTTCGTTTCTAACACTTAAAAACTTAGCTTGGATTATCTCCCCAACAATTACTGGTTTGGTTTTGAGCAACGGAGATTATTGGAAAATATACTTAATCGCTGCAACCCTTATTCTTCCGATGTTTTCTCTTTTATCGAGAAATTTTCGACAATTCCCCGACCCCCCATATGAAATCAATTCATTAAGAAAAACTTTAAATGTAATTAAGACAAGAGGAAATGTCCTTAGAATTCTCGGTGCTAGTTTTGTTCTTAAATTCTTTTATTCTTGGATGGTTATTTATATGCCAATCTATCTTCACCGAGTAATGGGATTTGAGTGGAGTGTCATCGGTGTTATGTTTACCATAATGCTTCTTCCCTTCTCTTTATTTGAATTGCCACTAGGTAAAATGGAAGATAAGAAATATGGAGAAAAGGAGATTTTAAACCTTGGGTTCATTATAATGGGTTTGGCTACAGTGGTACTAACATTTATCGATAGTACAAGTGCAATTACCTGGGCAATTCTTTTATTTTTAACAAGGGTGGGAGCTAGTATGGTTGAAATTTCAACCGAAACATACTTCTTCAAAAAAATTGACGGGGAGGATACAAACCTTATGAGTTTTTTTAGAATTACTCGACCGGTAGCTTACACAATTGGTCCAGCAATGGCCAGTACCCTGTTAATATTTACTAATGTAAATTACTTGTTTGCTATTTTAGGTGGATTGGTTTTGACCTTCGGACTTCTATTCTCTCTCGGTATCCAAGACACAAAATAATTCCAAAATTAATAATTTTCAATTTCAAACTGCTTAAGCAATCTTCAGCATTTTACCTTACCTAACAAAGGGCTTTCAATGAAGCAATCCAGGCGTAAAATTACCTCGACACCCCTCCTTCGTCCTTGTCCACCCAAGAAAGAAAAGCAATCCAAGCGTAGCTTGCGTGAGTAGTAGCCCTGTTCTCGTCACTGCGATCCGTCAGCTGACGGAGTGGCAATCCATGCTCTGGTTTGCGAACTGATTTTTGAAAAAAATCAGCAACGACCAAACCTTTTTTCAATAAATTAATTCACCAAAAATTACAACAAAAAGATTACTCACCTGGATCCCCACGCTTCGCTCGGGATGACGAAAAAATGCTTTGCATTTTTTCGTTAGAGCACTCCCATGGTAAGGGAGGGGTCGGCGGTTCAATCCCGCCCGTTGGCTCATAGAGGTGTTAGGTAGTAATCACGATGATGTTATCACAGAATAAAATAAATAAAGTTTAAAAATTGGGTTTTATCCACGACCGTGGATAAAACCGACTTAATATCAATTTCTGGGGTTTTTCCTATTCAAATAATCATCAACCAATTTT